>JAIFKU010000129.1 GCA_020049495.1 Accumulibacter sp. | reverse complement strand
GCCGTGGCTGCGGCCTATGCCATGATTCTGGGTATCGATGCACTGCTCGACATGGGCCGTACCTCCCTGAACGTCACGGGTGACATCGCCGGTAGCGCGATTGTTGCCAAGACCGAGGGTGAACTCGATCTTGAGCTGTGGAAGTAAGCTTTATCTGGGTTCAGCACTCCCGTAATAAGCACCTGGCGTCAAATAAGTGCTGAACAACTCTCCGCAAAGCAGGAAAACAGCCTCGGAATTCGAGGCTGTTTTTTTCAAGCCATGACTTCCGGTGAGTTTTCATCGCCACGCTTCCAACAATCCTTTCATACCTCCAGCATGTTCATTCGCCATCCACTGCGCCTTGCTCTGCTGTTAGTGAGCCTGGTAATCCTGGTTAGCGGAGTATCCTTCTCCGCATACCGGATCAGCCAGCGCATGGCGCTCGCCGAACTCCAGGCCACCGGTCGGCATCGTCTGGATCTTTACGCGGCCAGTCTAGAACGGGAAATCGGTAAATACGCTTACTTCCCGGCCACCCTGGGGCTTGAACGCGATGTGCTTGACCTCCTCGCCCACGGCAGCGATAGCAAATTGATCGGAAAATCAAACAACTATCTGGAGCAACTCAACGAACGTGCCGGAACCCTGGCCATTTACGTCATGGACAACAAGGGCCAGGTTTTGGCCTCGAGCAACTGGCGACGGACCGACAGTTATGTCGGCGAAGACCTTTCTTTCCGCCCCTACTTCCGCGAGGCCATGGAAACCGGCAGCGGCCGCTTCTTTGGTATCGGCACGACCCGCAGCGAGCCTGGTTACTACCTGTCTTCGGCACTGGCCGCCGAAGGCCACATTCTTGGCGTGGCCATTGTCAAGGTCAGCCTCGAACAACTGGAAAAATCCTGGAGCACCGTCGAAGCGCCCGTCCTGGTCGCTGACGAAAACGGGGTAGTCATCCTGAGTTCGGTTCCTGACTGGAAATTCACCTCCCTGCGCCCACTCGACGAGAAAACCCGGTCTGTCTTCGACCGTACACAGCAATATAACCGCCGCGCCTTGCAACCCTTGGGTGTGATAGAAATCGCCAGCCTCAACCACGGTGCCCGCCTAGTTCGGCTGGCCAAGGAAAAACAGGAAATGGTCTCGCCCTACCCGGTAGCCGGACAATTCATGGCTCAATCCCAACCGCTCCTAGGTACACCGTGGTCCCTGACCGTCTTTTCACACCTCGATCAGGTTGATGATCTGAGCATCAGCCGGGCTGCCGTGGCCGGCATCACCACCATACTGCTGTGCATCCTGGCGATGATGATCAAGCAACGCCGGCGTCACCTGAGTGACCGCCTGATGGCGCGTGAGGCTCTGCAGAAAGCTCATGACGAACTCGAACGTAAGGTCGAGGCGCGTACCGTCGATCTCTCTGCGACCAATCAGAAGCTTCAGGACGAGGTTGCCGAACGGGTCCGTGCCGAACGCACCCTGCGCGCCGCCCAGGATGAACTGATTCAGGCCGGGAAACTGGCGGTGATCGGACGGCTTTCAGCCGGCATCGCGCACGAACTCAACCAACCTTTGGCGGCTTTGCGTACGCTTTCCGACAATGCCACCCGCTTTCTCGACCGCGGCGACGAACCGACCGCCCGTTCCAACCTCGAACGCATCGCCCAACTCGTCGATCGCATGGGATTGATCACCGGCCAGCTCAAGGCTTTCGCCCACAAATCCAGCGGCCTGCCGAAGCCGGTCGACCTCCGCCAGGTGGTGGCCAATGCCACCGCCCTCCTCGACCAGCGGCTGGGTACCACGAACGCCCGGATCACCACGGTCTTTCCCGAGCAAGCCCTTTCCGCGCTGTGCGATGCCAACCGGCTTGAGCAGGTCGTGGTCAACCTGATCGGCAACGCCCTCGATGCCATGAGCGACCAGGCATGCCCCAGCGTGAACATCAGTGGCGCGGTATGCGGCCAAATGGCACGCCTGGAGGTGCGCGACCACGGTGAGGGGCTGAGTCCCGAAGCCCAATCCCGGCTGTTCGAGCCCTTCTTCACGACCAAGGAAGCCGGGGTCGGACTCGGACTCGGCCTCGCGATTTCGGCGGGTATCGTCAGTGATTTCGGTGGTACTCTTAACGGGGCCAATCACCCTGAAGGAGGTGCCCTATTCACCCTGGAAATCCCCCTCGCCGCGGAAACGCCTGTACCATGACCGAATCGCTAAAAGTCCTGATCATCGAAGACGACCCGGATGTCCGTCTGGGCTGCGAACAGGCGCTGCAACTCGAAGGCATCCCGACCGAGAGCGCGACCAGCGCCGAAGACGCCAGACGTCGCGTGGGCAAGGATTTCCGCGGCATCATCGTCAGCGATATCCGCCTGCCGCGCATGGACGGCATGAGTTTCCTGCGCGAAGTCCTGGGCGTCGATGCGGAACTGCCGGTGGTACTGATCACCGGCCACGGCGATGTTTCGATGGCTGTCCAGGCGATGAAAGACGGTGCCCACGATTTCATCCAGAAACCTTTCTCCTCGGAGTATCTGGTGGAAGTCGTCCGCCGCGCCCTGGAGAAACGCCGGCTGATTCTCGAAGTGCGCGATCTGCGCCATCGCCTCGCCGGCCGCGACCAGATCGAGGCGCGGCTGATCGGCAATGCTCCGGGCATGACCCGGGTGCGCACGCTGATCGGCGGACTGGCTGACAGCGCGGCCGATGTCCTGATCCAGGGCGAAACCGGCACCGGCAAAGAACTCGTAGCCCGCTGCCTGCACGAGGCCAGTTCACGGCGCAATGGCAATTTTGTCGCCATTAACTGCGGCGGCCTGCCCGAAACCCTCTTCGAAAGCGAAATTTTCGGCCATGAGGCCGGTGCCTACACCGGCGCCAGCAAGCGGCGCATCGGCAAAATCGAGTACGCCAACGGCGGCACCCTCTTCCTCGACGAAATTGAGACCATGCCCATCCCGATGCAAATCAAGCTGCTGCGCGTGTTGCAGGAACGCACGCTGGAACGCCTGGGTTCCAATGCCTCGATTGCGATTGACTGCCGCATTGTTGCTGCGACCAAGGAGGACCTGCATGCGCTGGTTGAGCAGGGCCGTTTCCGCGCCGACCTCTACTACCGCCTCAGCGTCGCTACCGTCACTCTGCCGCCGCTACGCGAACGCCGCGAGGACATCCCGCTGCTGTTCCAGCACTTCCTGCTCCAGGCTGCCGCCCGCCACGGCCGCCCGGAACCGGCCAGCGATGCCGCCTGCATCCGCCAACTGGTCGGCTACCATTGGCCCGGCAACGTACGCGAGTTGGGCAATGTCGCCGATCGTCGCATCCTCGGCATCGAATGCAGCGCGCCTCCCTTCGGCGACGAAACTGACGGTCGTCCCCTACCCCTGGCAGAAACCGTCGACGCCTTTGAGCGCGCCCTGATTGCCGATGCCCTGCGTCGCCACAAGAACAGCCTGGCGCGCAGCGCCGAGGCGCTAGGCATCGCCAAAACCACATTGCACGACAAGATCAGGAAATACGGTCTGTCCGACACGGGCCCAGGCTGAAATCAGGACCTGGCCTGCGGCGCAGGGCCAAGATCAAGACAGCTTTGAGCTGAGCGGAAACGGGCGTTAGACGGCCAGTTCCGGAATGGTGACGAGTTTGTACCCGGCCGTACTCAGTCCATCCCTGATGGCCTGCGCCGTGGCCACCGCATCGGCATTGTCGCCATGGACGCAGATGCTCTGCGGATTGATCGGGATGTGCTTGCCGGTGATTGAAATGAGCGCGCTTTCCTCGACCATGCGCATGACGTGCCGAAGGCTGGCCTCGGCACCGTGTATCATCGCCCCTGGCTGGCTGCGCGGCACCAGATTGCCATCATCAAGGTAGGCCCGGTCGGCAAAGATTTCCTCGACCACCGGCAGCCCCTGCTCCCGTCCGGCGGCAATCAGCTGCGATGCGGCGGGGGCAAGCAGAATCAGCGACGGGTCGAGGCGATGCACGGCGCGCGCCACTGCATCCGCGACCTTGCGCTCGGCGCAGGCGACGTTGCTGAGCGCACCGTGCGGTTTGACGTGCGTAACGCATAGTCCCTGCGCGCGTGCGCAGGCCTCGAGGGCACCGATCTGGTACGTCAGCATGGCCTCGAGTTCCGGCAGCGGGATATCCATGCGCCGCCGACCGAAACCCTGCAGGTCCGGGTAGCCCGGGTGGGCGCCGACACTCACGCCGCCTTCCCTGGCCAGAGCCACCGTCCTGAACATCACCAGCGGATCGCCGGCATGAAAGCCACAGGCTACATTGGCCGAATTGACGATGCGCAGCATGGCATCATCGCTGCCAATGGACCACGCACCAAAACTCTCGCCAAGGTCGGCGTTCAGATTAAGCAGTCGAGTCATTTCTCTCATCATCCACGGTTGGCTACCAGTCGGGAGCAACCCAGTTACTGGTCAGGTCGTTGTACAGCGAAGTGACATCCGGCATATAGGAAACGATACCGCCCGCCCAGGCAGTCCATCGGGCTTCCCTTGCGAGAAGTGCCTGATGGGCTTCTGCCGCGCTGAGCGCACGGAAACGGATACTCTGCCCCGGCTTCAACTGCCCCAGACGGGGCAGATCGGCGCTGATCACCGTGGCGATCTTCGGATAGCCGCCCACGGTCTGACAGTCGGCGAGCAGGACAATCGGCTGGCCGTTACCCGGCACCTGGATGGCACCCGGCGTGACGCCATCCGAAACAATGTCGGCGGCCTCCGGTGTGAGATGCACAAGCGGGATGCCTTCCAGACGCACGCCCATGCGATCCATCTGCGATGTCACCTGATAATGCGAGTCGAGAAACTGGGCGACGGATTCAGGCTTGAAATGCCCGTCCTGCGGCCCAAGCATAACGCGAATGGCGCCTTCATCATGGCTCCACGGCTCGGCCTTGTGTTCACGATACTCGCGCGGCTCCTGGCTTGCGCAGGGCAGCATGTTGCCGGTCATCAGGGGTCGTCCATCAATCCCGCCGAACAACGCCCGCTGGTAGGTCGAGCGGCTGCCCAGTTGCAGCAGCGAGTCAATCCCGCCGAACAACGCCAGATAGGCGGCTCCTCCCTTTACTGAACCGATCTCCAGGGTTTCTCCTGCATCGAGCGTGATGCTCGTCCAAGGTTCTATCGGCTGCGGACGGACATCCGCACGCTGCAGCGTGGCTGAAATGTCGCCGGCAAGTGCCACACGCACCCGCCCGCGCCTGACCTGAAGCGTCGGACCGAGCACCCGGATCTCGATGCAGGCGCACTCCGGAGGATTCCCGACCAGCGCATTGGCACAACGGGCGAGTACGGAATCCAGGCAACCGGATACGGTAATCCCCATATGACGATAGCCGAGCCGGCCGGTGTCCTGGATGCTGTTGCCGATTTTGCCATCAATGACTTCGATCAGTCCCGGCATCATGGTTCTCCTTGCGCCAGGAGCAGACTGTGGCGATTCAGGGAACCGGACTGTGCCGCCGCTTCCATTTCCAGATAAGTCGCGCGTTCGACGGACTGCCAGCAGACACGGTCGCCGGAAGCGAGCAGCGAGGGCGCTGCCGTCTCTGCGGCTGAGAACATCGGTACCGGCGTCCGCCCGAGCAGCCGCCAGCCGCCGGGGCTTTCCCACGGATAGACCGCGCACATCGCCCCGGCAATGGCCAGCGAACGCGCCGGCACGGCCTTGCGCGGCGAAGACAGGCGCGGCATTTCGAGCACGGCAGGCAAGCCGCCCATATACGGGAAACCGGGCATGAAGCCGATCATGTAAACCTGGAAGGTCGCACCGGTCATCAAGGCAATCACCGCATCACGGCTCAAACCCTTGGCCTCGGCCAGGTCGTTCAGATCCGGCGCAAATTCTTCGTCGAAGCACACCGGAATTCGCCATTGCCGGCCCTGTCTGCTCGTGCTACCCGACGATTGGGCCAGATGCACAAGCACCTCGCCGAGGCGTTCTCCGTTACTGACCAGCGGATTGTAATGTACGGTAAGCGACCTGAAGGTAGGCACCACATCGACAATGCCGGAAAAATCCGGTGTGTCATCTGCCTTGCGCGCCTGCTCAAGCACACCGGCCAGGCCGAGGACCCGGGCGTGGAGTGCCGCATCGATGCTGTCACCGAACTCGACCGTCCATGCCGCATCACCCAGCGGCAGCAGGCGCACCGCTCCGGACACAGTGCTTGCACTGGTTTCCATACTCAAGACTCCATCCAGTCGGCTGACTCAACCCTCCATGTGCTGCGGCAGCCACGAGGTGATTTCAGGCACAAAGTACATCAGCAGCACCATCACGATCATCAGGAGAAACAGCGGGAATGCATGTTTTGCAATAAACCCGATGTCTTTCTTGGTCATCCCCTGCAGGACAAAGAGATTGAAACCGACCGGCGGTGTCACCTGCGCCATCTCGACAACCAGCACGATGAAAATGCCGAACCAGATGAGGTCAAAACCCATGCCCTCAATGGTCGGCAGCAATACACCCATGGTCAGCACCACCATGGAAATGCCGTCAAGGAAGCAACCAAGGATAACGAAAAAAACCATCAAGGCCACGATCAGCGATAGCGGGGAAAGATGCAAGCCAATGATCCACTCGGCCAGATGCCTGGGCAAACCGATATAGCCCATGGACAAGGTCAGGAAGGAGGCGCCGAAAAGAATCAGGGCAATCATGCAGTACAAACGCGTACCGCCCATCAGGCTCTCGCTGAAGGTCTTCCTGGTGAGATCGCCCTGTACGGCAGCAATGATCAAGGAACCAACCACACCAAGCGCCGCAGCCTCAGTCGCCGTCGCGATGCCGGTATAGATCGAACCGAGCACGGCGATAATCAGCGAGACCACCGGAATCAGATGGCGGGATTGATAGACTTTTTGCGTAAACGTCATGTACTGATCGGCTGGCGGAATCTTTTCCGGATTCAACAAAGCCCAGACGATGGTATAGCCCATGAACAGACTGGCCAGAATGATCCCGGGCAGCACGCCGGCAATGAACAGTTTGGCGATCGAGACATTGGCCATCACCCCGTAGACGATCATGATGATCGACGGCGGAATGAGCAGGCCAAGTGTTCCTGCCCCGGCCAGCGTGCCGATCGAAATACCATCCGGGTAACCCCGCTTCTTGAGCTCGGGCAGGGTCATTTTGCCGATCGTCGCGCAGGTTGCCGCCGACGAGCCGGAAACCGCCGCGAAGATCGTGCAGCCGATGATGTTGGTATGCAGCAGCCGTCCCGGCAGGTTTTCAAGCCAGGGCGCCAGACCCTTGAACATGTCTTCGGAGAGCTTGGTACGGAAAAGAATTTCGCCCATCCAGATGAACAGCGGCAAGGCAGTCAGTGTCCATGACGACGCCGAGCCCCAGATGGTAATGACCATGCTGTCGCCGACCGGCCGGTTGGTGAACAGCGCCATGCCGATCCAGGCCGCACCGGCCAGAGCCAGCCCGATCCAGACGCCGCTGCCGAGAATGGCAAACAGTGCCAGGATGAGAAATGCGGTGATATAGAGTTCCATAACGCTTGCGCCCTTATTCGGTACGCGCCAATTCACCCGCGTCTTCGCGGACTTTCCGGCCAGTTAACAGGTCAGCCAGTTCAACGGCAAAGGCCAAGGCCAATATGCAAGTACCAACCGCCATGCCCAACTGCGGAATCCAGAGCGGTGTTGCATCCAGACCGGTCGAGATATCCTTGAACATCAACGACTGATGCACGAGCCGGATTGAGTAGAAGGCAAGTGTCGAGGCCACCAGCAACGCAAATACATGGCAAATCGTATCGAGCCAGCGGTGCGCCCGATCGGAAAGGCGGTTGATGATCAGCGTCACGCGGATATGCTCGCCACGCCGCAAGGTCGTTGCCAGGGCGAGAAAGGCCGAAGCCGCCATGCAGTAACCAGCATAGGCATCGGTCCCGTGCAGCTCAAAGAAGGGCATCAAGCGTCCAAGGATACTGGAAAGAACAGCCAGCAGCGTGGCCACCATGAACAGGCCAGCCAACCAGCCCGTGGCCTCGAAAAGACGGTCAAGAAAACTGCGCACAAACAGTACCCCGGAAAAACCGGACGCCCCGACGGGGCGTCCGTGATGGTTGGATTACTTGCGATAGGCGTCGATGATGGCTTGCCCTTCGGCGCCGGTCTGCGTCGTCCAGTCGGCAATCATCGTCAGTCCGACTTTCTTGAGATCGGACTTGAGCTGTTCGGAAGGCTTCTCGACCTTCATGCCATTCTTGACCAGTTGTTCCGTGTACCAGATCGTCTTTTCTGCACTGGTCTTCCAGCCACGCGCCTCGGCAGCCGCTGCGACTTTGAGCACGGCGTCCTGTACCGGTTTCTCAAGCTTGTCAAAAGCCTTCTGTGAGACAAGAACCATATTTTTCGGCAGCCAGGCATCCACCTGATAGTAGTACTTGACCTGTTCCCAGACCTTGCTGTCGTAACCGGTCGCGCCAGAAGTCATGAATGCTGTTACTGCGCCGGTGGCCAGGGCCTGCGCCAGTTCAGCGGCCTGGATGGTCACCCCCTGGGCGCCGACCAGTTGTGCGATACGGCTGGTCCCCGGGTTGTAAGCACGCCATTTGACGCCTTTCAGGTCAGCAGCCGAATTGATCGGCTTGGCGCTGAAAATGCCCTGTGGTGGCCATGGCACTGAAAACAGGATCTTCATGCCCTGCTTGGCCAGGCGTTCTTCTGTCGCGGCTTTGGAGACCTTCCAGAGCTTCAGAGCGTTTTCATAACCCGTCGCGAGAAACGGGATGGAATCGAGCCCGAACATCGGGTCTTCGTTGGCATAACCGGAAATGATGATTTCGCCGATATCAGCCTGCCCGCCCTGTACCGCCCGCTTGATTTCGTTGGCCTTGTACAGCGACCCGCTGTCATGCACGGTGATCTTCAGTTTGCCATTGGTGGCCTTATCCACATCACCAGCAAACTGGCGAATGTTTTCGGTGTGGAAATTGCTGCCCGGGTAACCGGTGGGCATATCCCATTTTGTCTGCGCCAGAGCCACGGACGCGAAAACCAGCATTGCCGAGGCGGAGCCAACGGCGACAAGCTTCTTCAACATATATACCTCCTGATAAGGACGGGAACCGACGTGCCGACGACAGGCCGGATGAGCAGCATGACGAAAACCAAAGATCTGGCAGAACACCAACAGGGCGACTACGTAGTCAGAACGCTAATAAAACGTCGACGTTTTGTCAATGAAAGCTTCGTATAATACCAGCGGATATCCGGAGATGTCTCCCCATGAATGCAAAAATCAATCCGTCTGCGCCCGAAAAACCAGTCCGGCCCAGGGACAAGACGCAGCGCATCGTTTCCTCCTCGCATCTCGTTTCGGCGAAGTCACCCGAACTGTCCGAGTTCGAATTCGGACTGATCATTGCCACCCACGCCTTCAACCGCTGGCTGATCCGTTGCATGACCGCGGCCGGGGTCAAGGACATGACACCTGTCGACGTCCTGGTATTGCATCACATCAACCACCGGAGTTCCGAGAAGCGGCTGGCCGACATCTGTTTCGTGCTTAACATCGAGGACACCCATGTCGTGTCGTATTCAGTCAAGAAGCTGGCGGGAATGCAACTGGTCAACAGCACGAAGCGCGGCAAGGAGGTCTTTCTAACCGTCAGCGAGAAAGGGGCTGCCCTGTGCGGGCAATATCGTGACGTGCGTGAAGCCTGCCTGCTCCCCGGCTTTACCGGACTGGACGAGGAAAACCTGAAACTCGGCGAGATCGCTCAGCTTCTGCGCACCCTGTCGGGTCGTTACGACCAGGCGGCACGCGCCGCTTCGTCATACTGAGCGGCAAAAAAACCCGCTCCGGCCGGAAACCTCGGTGGGGATTGGTCCAGCAGGCAATCAGCGGGCACGATAGAGCAAGGTCGGATGAAGCTCCTGCAGCACTTTCTGCATCCCCTTGCGACTCTTCAGATTCAAAATGACCGGTGAGCGGGTATTGGCGGCGATCTTTCCACCTTCAGCCTGATCGCGATAAACAATGACCACCACCGCCACATCGACGGCGTCCTGAAGACTGATCAGTGCGCAGTCGGCGTCCGAGAGTTCGATCTGGTACTCGATATCAAGCGAATCGGGCGCCACGATCGGGAACATGAGCGCCGCATCGTCCACGGATTGCAGCCAGAACACTTTGGCTGCGGTGGCTTTGCCTTCTTCATGAAAAAGCTTGAAGCGTTTGCAGTCTTCAAAACCGGCAATGCCTTCGGGGAAGGTAAATAATGTCTCCGGATCAACCGGAACATTCTTCAAACCGAGGCGTTCGATATCAATTTTCATATACTCTTCCCTGACAGACGTAAACGCCAGATTGGCGACAAGCCCATTTAACCCGAATCGCTAGACCCCTGCAACATTTGACCGGTAATACGGCAGGTCGGGCTTGAGTTTTCGCTCGCGATTGCGCATAGTTCGCCCTTTTTTCGAGAACCTGGACGCTGATGGCCTCTCCTGTTGAACAACGCATCATCCTGAAAATCGCCGAGGAAATCGGCGCCCGGCGCGAGCAGGTCATCGCCGCCGTTGCCCTGCTCGACGAAGGCGCGACCGTGCCCTTCATCGCCCGCTACCGCAAGGAAGTCACCGGCGGACTGGACGACATCCAGTTGCGCCTGCTCGACGAACGCCTCTCCTACCTGCGCGAACTCGAAGAGCGCCGCACCGCCATCCTGGCCTCGATCAACGAACAGGGCAAACTGACGCCCGAACTCGCCGCCCTGATCAACGACGCCGAGACCAAACAAAACCTCGAGGATCTCTATCTGCCGTACAAGCCCAAGCGGCGCAGCAAGGCGCAGATTGCCCGCGAGGCCGGTCTGGCGCCGCTCGCCGAAGCCCTGCACAGCGACCCGACACTGAAACCCGAGAGCGAAGCCGAGCGCTTCATCAACGCCGATGCGGGTTTTGCCGACGTCAAGGCCGTGCTCGACGGCGCACGCCAGATTCTCATGGAACAATTCTCCGAAGACGCACAACTCCTCGGTGCGCTGCGCGAATACCTCGAAGCGCACGGGGTCGTGAAATCAAGCGTCGTTGAAGGCAAGGAAAGCGACGGCGCCAAGTTCCGCGACTACTTCGACTACTCCGAACCGATCAAGGCCATTCCTTCGCACCGGGCGCTGGCGCTGCTGCGCGGACGCAACGAGGGCATGCTGCAAATCGCGCTGCTGCTCGATAGCGAATTGGAAAACTCCCCTCTCCCCGCGGGAGAGAGGTCAGGGGGCGAGATTGGGAATTCACGGAGCATGCTCCGTGCCAATCGAGCGATTCCGGCTTGCAAGCCGGAATGCGCCCTGCAAGGGAGGGTAACGAACCCCTGCGAGGGTCGCATTGCCAAACGCTTCGGAATCAGCGACCAGGGACGCCCGGCCGACAAGTGGCTGTCCGACACCGTGCGCTGGACCTGGCGCATCAAGATCTTCCTGCACCTTGAACTCGACCTGATGAGCGCCCTGCGCGAGCGTGCCGAAGAAGAAGCGATCCGCGTTTTCGGCTCCAACCTGCACGATCTGCTGCTGGCCGCACCGGCCGGCCAGCACACCACCATGGGTCTCGACCCCGGCATCCGCACCGGCTGCAAGGTCGCCGTCGTTGATGCCACTGGCAAGCTGCTTGATACGGCCACCATCTACCCGCACGAACCGCGGCGCGACTGGGACGGCGCGCTGCACACGCTGGCGCTGCTGGCGCAGAAACACCATGTCGATCTGATCAGCATCGGCAACGGCACCGCCTCGCGCGAAACCGACAAGCTGGCCGCCGACCTGATCAAGAGGGTGCCCGATCTGCACATGAGCAAGATCGTCGTTTCCGAAGCCGGCGCCTCGGTCTATTCGGCCTCCGAATACGCCTCGCGTGAATTCCCGGAACTCGACGTCAGCCTGCGCGGTGCGGTTTCGATAGCCCGCCGCCTGCAGGATCCGCTCGCCGAACTGGTCAAGATCGACCCCAAATCGATCGGCGTCGGTCAGTACCAGCACGACGTCAGCCAGACCAAACTGGCGCGAGCGCTCGACGCCGTCGTTGAAGACTGTGTGAACGCTGTTGGCGTCGATGTGAATACCGCTTCGGCACCGTTGCTAACGCGCGTTTCCGGCCTCAACAGCACGCTCGCCGCCAATATCGTCAGCTACCGCGACAAGCATGGCGCTTTCCCCAACCGCAAGGCGCTGCTTGACGTCCCGCGCATGGGTGAAAAAACCTTCGAACAGTCGGCCGGCTTCCTGCGCATCAACGGTAGCGACAATCCGCTCGATGCCTCGTCGGTACACCCGGAAGCCTACCCGCTGGTCGAGCGCATCCTCGCCGACATCAAGAAAGGCATCCGTGAGGTGATCGGCGATTCACGCCTGGCGAAGTCGCTGCAAGCGAGCAAATACATCGATGACAAATTCGGTCTGCCGACCGTTCAGGACATTCTCAGGGAACTCGAAAAGCCCGGCCGCGACCCGCGCCCCGAGTTCAAGACCGCCGTGTTCAGGGACGGCATCGAGGACGTCAAGGACTTGCAGCCGGGGATGATCCTCGAAGGCGTCGTCACCAACGTGGCCAATTTCGGCGCCTTCGTCGACATCGGCGTGCATCAGGACGGCCTGGTCCATATCTCGGTGCTTTCCAGCAAATTCGTTAAGGATCCGCGCGAAGTCGTCAAGGCTGGCGATGTGGTCAGGGTCAAGGTCGTCGAAGTCGACTTGCCGCGCCAGCGCATTGCGCTCACCATGCGTCTCACTGACGACGCACCCGCCGCGCCGAAGATGGGCGGCGTGCCGATGTCGAACAAGGCGCGCCAGCAGCAGACGCGACAGGCCGAACCGGCCGGTGCAATGGCCTCCGCCTTCGCCAAACTCAAGCACTGAAACAGAGGTACGCCATGCTCAAGGTCTACGGCATCAAGAACTGCGACACCATGACGAAAGCTTTCGCGTGGCTTGAAGCCAACGGCGTGGCCTACGAATTCGTCGACTACAAGAAGAATGGGGTCGTGCACAGTCATCTGCCGGAGTGGAACTGGCGCGCCGGTTGGGAGGCCCTGCTCAACACGCGCGGCATGATGTGGAAACGGCTCAGTGACGAGGAACGCGCCGATGTCGATGAAGCCAAGGCGCTGGCACTGATGGCCGACTATCCGACCCTGATCAAACGCCCGATCCTGGATTGCGGCAAGACCCTGCTTGTCGGCTTCGACCCGGAACGCTACACAAGGGAGCTCAAATGACTGGAAATACCCTTCAACGTTTCCTGTTCGACGATCTCGACATCCGGGGCGCCGTCGTTCGCCTCGACTCGGTCTGGAAGAAGCTGCTGACCAATCGCGACTACCCCGAACCGGTGATCGAGCTGCTCGGCCAGATGAGCGCTACCACCCTGCTCCTGGCCGACAACCTCAAGCAGGCCGGGCGACTCACCATCCAGTTGCGCGGTAACGGCCCTATACCGCTACTGGTGATCGATTGCAACGAAAAGCTCAATATCCGCTGCATGGCGCAGCATGGCGAAAAGATCAAAGCGGCGTCGCTCGTCGATTTGCTGGGCCAGGGCCAGCTTCTGCTCTCGCTTGACATGGCTTCCATGCGCGAGCCCTTCCAGAGCATTGTTCCGCTCAGCGGAAACAGCATCGCCGAAATCTTCGAGCACTATCTCAAACAGTCCGAACAACTCGCCTCGCGCTTCTTCCTTACCGCCTCGCCCGCCGGTGCGGCAGGCCTCTTCCTGCAGAAGATGCCATCCACCGACCAGCGCGATGCCGATGGCTGGGCACGCATCGAAGCGCTGGCCAGCACCGCCAGGCCCGAAGAACTGCTCGGCCTGTCGAGCGAAGAACTGCTCACGCGACTGTTCCATGAGGAAACCGTGCGCGTGTTCGCCGCGCAGACCGTCACCAACGACTGTCCGGAAGACTGGGAAAAAGTGCGCAACATGCTGCGCACGCTTGGCCGCGAGGAAGTTTATGCTGCGCTCAAGGAGCACGGCACGATCATCATCCGCGATGACCTGGGCAACCACGAATACCGCTTCGACAAGGCGGCCATCGACGAATTGTTCAGCAACACGCCCGAGACCCCGCCGACGGTGCATTGAACGGCCGCCTGCAAGAATGTTCCCGGAACGCTCAAAGCCAAGCCAGCGGCACGGCCCACAAGCCTTCACCGAAGGACAAGGCCTGTCTTCCGTCATACAAGACAATCCCGGTCAGGAATCCGCGCTCACAGACATCGCGCAGTCGGCGTAAGCCTTTGAAGTCCGTCAAACTGACACTCGCGGCGGCTTTGACCTCGATACCGATCACCTCGCGCAACGGCGATTCGAGAACGAAATCGACCTCCACCTGATCCTTGTCGCGATAATGCGATAAAAACCAGGCTTCCGGGGTCACACTCAACACCTTCAGCAGTTCGCCATACACCCACGTTTCAAGAGTCGTCCCAAAGCGTGTTCGCTCGGTCAGGACCAACTCGGGTGTTAGCCGGGTCAGTGTCGCTTGCAGACCTGCATCAAGAAAATGAATTTTTGGAGTTTTCACCAGGCGCTTGAGTTCGTTTCGACTCCATGCCGGTAGACGGCGCACGAGAAACAGCTTCTCCAGAATGTCGATGTATTTCTCAGCGGTTTTCCAGTTGAGTCCGATCTGGCCACCCACTTGGCTCAGATTCAGCAATTGACCACTCAACGCAGCCAAGATACTCAGTAGTTGAGGAACCCGGGCCAGTTGATCAATTTGGGCGATGTCCTGAATATCGCGCTCAATCAGTGTCGTCATATAGGCACGAGCCCATGCCTGACGGCGCAACGCATTGGCACGTAGGCGCATTTCAGGATAGCCACCAGCCAGCACGCGCCCACTTATCTCCTGCTCACCCTGGACATTGGAGCTCACGACGTGTGCAGGCCATTGCTGAGTACTCGCCCGCAGCAGAAAATCTGCTGATCTAGCCGACAACTCGGCATTGGAAAGGGGCAGCAAGGTATGAATCTCCACCCGTCCAGCCAGACTCTCGGCAACCGTTGGCAGAGCCATCAGGTTTGCCGAGCCGGTCAACAGGAATCGGCCGGGTCGGCGATCCTGATCGATTGCCAGCTTGACGGCCATCAACAGTTCGGGGGCACGCTGGACTTCATCAATGATAGCCTGATCCTGTCGCCTGACGAAGCCCACCGGATCTGCCCGAATGGCCGCCAGCAACGCCGGATCGTCGAGCGAAAAGTAAGCCATTCTGTCCGCGAACTGGCGTACCAGCGTGGTCTTCCCACACTGACGCGGTCCATTGACCAGAACCACCGGCGTGTCGGCAAGAGCCGCTGTAATCAGAGGCTGCAAGTGACGTTTGATCAACGGAGACATTGACATATTAGACCTAGCGTAACAGGATTATGGGTATCGTCCAAAGCTTAGCAAGTATTCGTCCAATTGGGAATATAATTTCGTCCAATTGGTAATTGACATCGTGAAAATAGACACTCCGACACTCTGTCAGGCCGATCTACAGGATATCTCGAGCTATCTCGCACCGAATGGCGCGTCGTTTTTTCTCTAAACAAATTCAATTACTTACCAGATTTCGTAAAGGCGGTTTTGGGTTGATAGCTAAAACCGCCTCTTTCACCCAGTCAAAGCCGATCCTTTCCTGTTCAAGCCGCAGATTCTTGCGTATCCGATTATCGCGCAACTCATCGTAGAGAACGCTTTCAGCTGCCGTCAGCCGGGATAAATCGCGCCGCGCTGGCTTTTCCTCCTCGCCCCACAGCGGTTCAAAAGCCAGTAGGGTACGTCGGTCCATCAGGAAGGATTCGACGTGCTCAAACTGGCTGCGCAGTTGGTCGAGGATGGCGAAACCGTGGGTGTCAATGTCGCCCCAATAGTGAATACGGCAACGCGAGAGCCAGAACACGTTGTGCAACATCTCGAACCCATAGCCGCCGCCGGAGATGAGCAGGCTGTTTTTGGCCGGTGGAAAAGAGAGGAAGTTGATCTCGTTCTCGGTGACAAAAACCCGCGAAACCTTGTAATCGAGCAGGGCGAAGCTCGCTGCATCAAGGTTGATGTCGGCCCCTGCAACAGGGCGTGTTCCGGATCGAGGGCGCGGAAACGGATGCGCTCCGGCTTATCGAGAAACCCGTAACGCGCGGCAAACTGGTTGATACCGGACGCCGTCGAATCGATAAATTCTGGCGGCAAAACGCCATCAAGCAACTCCATGAGCACGCCACGATTGGCTTCGATGAACTTGCTGTGAACCCCAGGAATATCGACCTGCCTGAGGTACACGCCCGGTCGCGGATGCCCCTGCAACCAGGCGACGATGTCCAGCAACCGACTCCACGCGTCGACCAGTTCCAGCGCACGAAGCGGTCGTTTGGCCAGCCAGCTCAGCAATGGCGGCTGGTGATGGGCAGTCATCTCGACCAAAGCTGAAAAGCGTTTGGCATCGCGCTGCTTGCCGATAAGCGCCAGGGCGATTTCGACCGTATCGACCCAGGCCTCCTGCGGCACCACATTGGCGCCAAAGACCCGATGTCTGAATTCGCGCATTTCAATCCGGCAATGCGTCGTTGCACGCAGTTCGGCGATCCAGGCGCGGACCTCATCAAAGCATTCGGCCATCTCGGCCGACGTCGGGCCTTTGAGCACCAGACGCTTGGGGAATGGCGATTCGCCAGTGACCAGGCTGGCCAGGATCTCCCCTCGATCCCAGAGCTTTAGCACCTGTGCGCACAGATCAGCCGGGGTCGTCCAGCTCATGTGCCCTTTCTCGCTTTCTCCTCGCGATATTCCTCAATCGAGAGATTGCGCAGCATCGAGGCCTTGCCTTCCTCGTTGTGCACAAAGCCGACGTTGGAGACAAACGGTTCGATGATGTGGATTTTCTGCAAGGGCGTGACGATCAAGATTTGCAGGTTGAGCTGGGCGAACAGCCGCAGGCCATATTGCGCCGACTCGTCCGAGCCGCGCC
Source organism: Accumulibacter sp. (assembly GCA_020049495.1). Taxonomy (GTDB): domain Bacteria; phylum Pseudomonadota; class Gammaproteobacteria; order Burkholderiales; family Rhodocyclaceae; genus Propionivibrio. The sequence goes on along the minus strand of JAIFKU010000129.1, from coordinate 15,693 downwards.
CGAAAGCTTCGTCGATGACCACGAAACGGAAGGAGCGCGAGCGCACAGCGCCCCACTCCAGGCCGAACTGATAGGCCAGATTGGCCGCCAGAATCGTGTAGGCCAGCTTCTCCTTCTGGCCACCAGTGAAGCTTCAGCGTTGGCGATGATTACGGCTGCGACGCACCCAGCAGCTCGTGAGCCGCAGCCAGAAGCGCGGGACGGCGATCTTCCGGGAGCATGACCAGACCATCAACGAGCCATTCAAGGTTGACATTGGGAATCAGCTTGATGGCTTCAACCAGATCGCTGGCCAGGGCCAGTATTGAGCTTTCGGAATCATCCAAAACGTGGCGTGCGGCGTTCGAGCAGGTCCGCGTCAGTTGAGCGCGCAGCGATTCGGAGCCACGCAAGAGCTGGATCACCAGAGCGGGCAGTTTCCAGCGCTCGGCGCATAGCAGGGTCAGTTGCTTGAAGGTGAATCCACAGGCCTGCATTTGCGCCTGCGCACTGCGCTGAGCCCGACCCGAGGATAACTCCACCTCGGCCTTGCGCGGAATCTCATCGGCATAGACCCACAGCAGCAAATCGCCAGCGCCGGCCAGCAGTGCAGCGACCGCGACTTCTTCCGGATTGAGATCCATACGCCCGGTGGCCCAGGCCTGAGCGATCTGCGCGGAAGCCCGTGCGCGCGCCTCCACCTTGAGCAGGCCGCGGTTGTCGTCTTCGATTTCCGGACTGGAAAGCAACAAGGTACGAAACTCATCGACCCCGAGCTGCATGATGGCCGCCAGCGCCGTCGTTGTTTCATGGTCAAGCCGGTGCGATTTTCTGCGCTCGGCTTCGCGCAGCAGACACAGGCAAAGCAGCGGATCCTGCAGAACGATATCCGAGAGATCCCTGGGCGAAAGCAGTTCGCCTTCTGCCGACTCGAGCTGCACCATCAACAGTTTGGAGCGGCGCATGACGGGCAGCGCCTGATGTTCAAAATAGGCGGCCCACTGCCCGACACCCCAGCGGCTTTTCCATGAATCCATGTTCGCCTGCTACTCCCTTGTCCGGAGCCGCCAGAGCGAAGTAATTTCGGCGGCACGTGCAGCATACAACGGATCGCTCGTATCGGAAGCGCGTGGATGCGTAGGCCGCACGTCCAGCCGGCCCGATACCTTCAGACCGGCGGCTTCAACCAGTGACATCAATTCGCTGCGCGAACGCAATTGCAGATGCTCGGCCAGATCGGAGAGGATCAGCCAGCCCTCGCCTCCCGGCTCCAGATGCGCTGCCAGACCATCGAGAAAACCGCGCAGCATGCGGCTGTCCGGGTCGTACACCGCATATTCGAGGGGAGAACTCGGGCGAGCGGGGACCCAGGGCGGATTGCACACCACCAGCGGAGCACGTCCGGGAGGAAAAAGATCGGCCTGTACCACGTCGACCTGATCGTGCCATCCGAGCCGGGCGATATTCTCGCGGGCACAGGCCAGTGCCCGCTCATCCTGATCGGTGGCCACAATGCGCTTGACGCCACGTCTGGCCAGCACGGCGGCAAGCACCCCGGTTCCCGTGCCAATGTCGAAGGCTACGCTGCTGGTCGATAGCGCCGCAGGCAGCGGCGCATCGGCGACCAGCGCCACGTACTCGCCGCGCACCGGGGAAAACACGCCGTAATGCGCATGGATGCGATCGCCCAGCGCAGGAATCTCGACGCCATTCCGGCGCCACTCGTGAGCACCGATCAGACCGAGCAGCTCACGTAACGAGATTACGTAGGACGTATCGGCCGCACCATAGACTTCCTCACAGGCTTGCCGCACTTCGGGCGCGCGGCGCAGCGGGATGAGGTGATCCGCCAGGAAGGGAATCAGCAGCATGCCGAGCGTGCGTGCCCGTTGCGCCTGCGCCATGCGCTGCAGATGAAAGCTTTCCGACGGCGCACGTGACACGGTAGGGGTCTTGCGCGGCTTGCGCTCAACGCGCCGCGCCATGGCCTGCAGCAACTGCCGCGCATTCTGGAAATCACCGCGCCAGAGCAGCGCCGTCCCTTCGCAGGCCAGACGATACGCGGCATCGGCGCTCAGTGTATCGTCGGCGACCTGGACGCGTCTGGGCGGCGCCATACCGGCCTCGGAGAACCAGCGAGCGGAGCACGATTGATCCGCTTCAGTCCAGTTGATGAGGGGGAGCGGGGTGACAGTTCTGTTCAAGACATCCCCAGTCATCAAACCGCCAGCAGAAAATCACGAACGATGCCGATCTGCATATCGTCCATGAACATTGGCGCATGGCCGACGCCAGGCACTTCGACAACCTCTGGACGGGGCCCGCGTACCGCCATCGCCTGCGCCGTTTCGGGCGTGAGCAAATCGGAATGCGCACCACGCAGTACCAGTGTCGGACAACGGATACGCTCGTACATCGGCCACAGGTCAATTTCGCCGCTGGCCGTGGCACGGCGGAAGGATTCTGCGATAGCGGGATCGTAGCGCATCTCCAGACGCCCTTCCGCAGCCTGACGCAAACTGGTTTCAGTCAGGCGGCGCCACTGTGCATCGCTCAGGATGCCAAAGGGAGCGCTGACCAGCCGGATATATTGTTCCGCGTCGTCAAGACTATCGAACTTCGGGGCTCGGCCAATGTAGTCGCCGATACGACGGATAGCTTCGGCTGAAATGACTGGCCCGACATCGTTCAGCAGCAGCCGCTTGACCGGCGTATTTTCAAGGCTCGCCAGCACCATGCCGATCAATCCGCCCATCGAGGTACCAAGCCAGTGCACCGTCTCGACATCAAGCCGGGCCAGCAGCACCATCATGTCGGCCACATACTGCTGGACGCCGTAGCCCAGCGGATCGCGCAGCCAGTCGCTGCGTCCGCGCCCGACCACATCGGGACAGATCACCCGATAGTCGGTAGCCATGACCCGTGCCAAATCGTCAAAATCGCGACCATTACGCGCCAGGCCATGCACGCAGATGAGCACCTGCGGATTTTCACGCGTTCCCCATTCGCTGTAGGCCATGCGGTGCAGCCCCGACGGTGAGGTACACCAGACCTTGCGCTCGACAGATGTGGCGGCAGTCATACTCGTCATACCTTCATTTTCCATGGCACAGAGTCTAGCATCACTGACCGTACAGGCATCTCCTGAGTAGTTTCGCCATGCTGATAGCTGATAAGCCAGTTGCGATGAATATCGGTTTGGTACAGCCTTAATTGGATTCAGGCAATGCTATTACCGGCAACGAAACGAATCATATGAGCAAGAGCTATAAGGGTCAGTTTCCGCCAGATTATTTCGCTTGCAATTTATGATTCGATGTTTATAATAAAAAATAACAACGTTGTTATTATTTCTTTCTGCTGGCGAATGAAAAGGAATATGGCATGGTAGAAAAATGGTTATCCGGGGGATTTTTACTGGTCAGCCTGTGTTACGCCTATTTTGCAACGGATCTCAATTTCGGAATTCTGGCCAAGCCGAAAGCCGGATTCATGCCCAACATTGTCGGCACGCTGGCTGTAATTCTTTGCAGCATCAACTTGTTTGTGACGTTGAAGAAAAAATCCGAGTCCGGGAAAGAAGACGGAATTGATTCTTCTACCGCATTCAATATTCTGCTGTTTCTCGCTGGAACGGCGATATATATCTTTGCGCTGGACAAAACAGGGTATTTCATCGCCACCACCTTGTACCTCTTCTATCTGCTCAAGGTCACCAAGACCTCGGGATACCTCAAGCCGGCCATTGTGTCCTTGTCAGTCGTCTCTGCATTCTATGTTTGTTTTGAAGTCCTGCTGGGCGTTGTCTTGCCCTGAACCTGAAGAGGAAATTGAGAGTGGACTCAATGACAATGCTCTTTCAGGGGTTTGCCACCAGCCTTGAGTTTCAGAACCTTCTGGCAGCGCTGATTGGCGTAACTTTGGGGACTGTGGCGGGTGTTCTTCCAGGAATCGGCATTTCGGGAACCATCGCCTTGCTCCTTCCGATCAGTTATGGAATGAATACGCTTACGGCGCTCATCATGTTCTCGGGGATCTACTACGGGGCAATGTACGGTGGTTCGATAACCTCGATTCTCGTCAATGTGCCTGGTGAAGGTGCTTCCGTGGTGACCTGCCTGGAAGGGCATCTGATGGCCAAACGAGGCAGGGCTGGAGCGGCTCTGGCTGTCTCAGCCATTGGCTCGTTCATCGCCGGAACCTTGGGAGTCGTCGGAATCACTCTATTTGCCCCACTGCTTGCAGAAGCGGCTTTGGCTTTCGGGCCCCCGGAATACTTTTCAATAGCACTCCTTGGCCTGGTTGTTCTGACCAACTTGTCGGGCAAATCACCCTTGCAGTCATTCATCATGGCTCTGGTTGGCTTGATGATCGGCACGGTTGGGATCGATCCAATGACGGCCATCAGCCGATTTACTTTTGGTTCGACAAATCTTGCGAAAGGTCTTGATTTCATCATCATCGTGATGGGCATGTTCGGATTAGGCGAAGTCATTGCCACCATGTGCGAGAAACAGACAAATGTAAGAGTCGAGAAAGTCAAATCTCGCGATCTGTATCCGACAATGAAAGAGATTAAACGGTCAATTTCACCAATTTTCAGAGGCGGGTTTATTGGTTTTTTCATGGGACTGATCCCCGGTCCTTCCGCGACGATTTCAACGTTCATTTCCTATGCCGTTGAAAAGAAACTGAGCAAGAATCCGGATGAATGGGGAAACGTAGGCGCGGTTGAAGGCGTTGCCGGCCCCGAGGCGGCGAACAATGCGGCAAGCGCCTCACAGATGATCCCGTTGCTGTCCCTGGGAATACCTTTCACCTCGTCGGCGGCACTTTTGTTAAGCGGTTTCATGATTCACGGCATACAGCCCGGACCCATGCTGGTATCGACCCAGCCGATAATTTTCTGGGGCTTGATTGCCAGCATGTATATCGGGAACCTGATGTGTTTGGTCCTGAATTTGCCAATGGTTGGCGTATTTGCATCCCTGTTGCGCGTACCGATGAATTATCTGATGCCCATAGTCGCCGTGATCACGCTTTCAGGGGCTTATGTATTGAATTTTAGCCTCTTTGACCTATATATCCTTATGGCATTCGGGCTGCTGGGTTATCTGATGCAAAAGTCGGGATTTGAGCCTGCCCCTCTGGCGATCGGGGCATTTCTCGGTCCGCAGCTTGAACAGGGGTTGATGCAGGCCATGGTGATCTGTGATGGCAGCCTGTGGAACATGATGACGCGACCACTCGCCGGCGTCATGTTGTGGCTGACGGTGATACTGATAGTCGGTGTCATCCTGAAGAAGGTGGTTTCTTTGATCTGGCGTAAACAAGGAGGAGATTGAAATGAAATTTGATTCCCGGTTTTTTAGCTTATCTTTCGCATTCGTTTCTCTGTTATTCATTGCCGGTTCAGGCATTACGGCGGCAACGGCTGCCGAGGCAAAATACCCGATCAAGCCGATCACGGTCATCGTTCCATATGCTCCGGGAGGCAGCTCCGACCTGGTGGCTAGGGCGCTGGCAAAGGTTTCGGCCAAGCATATCGGCCAGCCCATGATTGTCGTCAATAAACCTGGGGCGGCGGCCCAGATCGGGCTGAATGAACTGGGTGATTCCAAACCGGACGGCTATACCATCGGAATTGCCAACAGCGGCATGTTGCTACAGCCTCTCGTTGGCAAGACAAAATACAATTACGCGACAGATCTGGAAGCCATTGCCATGATCGGGCAAATTCCCTTTGTCCTGGCCGTGCGAACCGATGCGCCGTATACCACGCTCGAGGAATTCATCAGTTTTGCCAAAGCCAATCCCGGGAAAATAAAGTATGGACATACCGGTGTCGGCAACATGGCACACACGGCTCCGGAACAACTCTCGCTATTGGCCGGATTGAAAATCGAACCGGTGCCATATGACGGTGGCGCTCCGTTGATTGCGTCCCTGCTGGGAGGGCATATTCAGGCCGTCATGAATAATCCGGTTGATTTGCAGGCGCATTTCAAGGCCGGAAAAATCCGTGTGCTTGCCGTGGCGGGTGAGACCCGGATTGATGACCCGATGTACAAGGACGTGCCGACTTTCAAGGAAAAAGGCTTTAACGTCATCACCATTCTGTGGCAAGGGCTGGCCGCACCCAAAGGGATTCCCGAGGATGTATTGATGCAGCTCCGCGAAGGTGTCGAGAAGATTGCCAAAGATCCGGAGACCGTGCAGGCCGTCAAGGCGATGGGACTCGTTCCAAAATATATGAACGGGAAAGATCTTGCCGCCTACTGGGTCTCCGAACAGAAAAGCATCAACAAGACCCTTGAGGACACCGGAATCATGAAAGTTTTAAAAGAACAGAAAAACTAGCCGCAGATCGCCTTCGTCTTTGCTCCGGTCATCAAGCGCTTGCCGGTTCCGGAGAGAGCCGAAAGGCGGTTTTTTTACGCCCGAATCAACTATTCACAATTATCGAGATCGCAGTATGAAGAACTTTGCCGTCAGAGGACTGGAGTTTCACAGCCAGAGAATGTGGGAACAACGACAGGTTGAAACGGCCCTTGATGTAATGAACCGGCTCAACCTGAATACACTGATTTTTCATCAGAACGATTTGCTGGACCACGTGGTTTTGCCGGACAAGTATTTCCCGTCGGAATTGATGTGGAAACGCTGGCCGGTTCGCTATCACCGGGTGATGAACAATCGGCAATACATTCGCAATATCGTCAGGATGGCCAAACAACGGGGAATCGGCTTTGTCGCCGAAGTGAAGGAGGTGTGGTTCGACGAATGGCTGATCGAACTGTATCCACATCTGCGTAATGCCGATGGAAGTCTCTGCGCCTCCGATCCTTTCTGGTGGGAATTCGTCGAGCAGAAGGTACATGAGTTTCTGCAAGCCGTTCCTGACATTACAGGCATCTCGGTCAGTCCTGGTACGCGGGAAAGCAAGGTCTCCATCTCGACCAACACGTGCCGCTGCGAACGCTGCCGGAATACATCACCTCTTGACTGGTACTACAGCCTGCTTCAGGCCATGTATCGCCCGCTGCATGAGGCGGGAAAAATTCTGGCAGTCAGGGATTTTGCGTATTCGGCAGTGCAACAAAGCAACATCATGAAAGCGGCAACGAAGGTGTCGGACGATATCGTCATTTCACTCAAGAATACGCCTCACGATTACTACCCGACTTTCCCGAACAACCCGGAGATCGGGCATGCCGGCAGACATCCGCAATGGGCGGAATTTGATACCTGGGGCCAGTTCTTCGGCATCGGATTCTTTCCGGCCAGTGTCGTGGAAGACATGAAATACCGGATGAACCATTGCCATGAAAACGGAGTTACCGGGATCACTCTGCGTACGGACTGGGAGAACATGACCGAGGCGTGTGCATTCAATTCCTTGAATTTTGTTAACGTGTTTGCCGGAGGCATGCTGTCCTCCGATCTTTCAGTTGAAGCGGATGCAATCTACAAGGCCTGGGTCGATTACGGGCTTTTCAATCCGATGAGGCCAGCCTCGTTCGATCAGTTGCCGGTGCAAGTCGCAAACAAGAAGAGCTATGCCCAACTGCGTGATTTCATGAAGGCTTCGTGGGAGGTCATCGAGAAATCCATATTCATTCGCGGACATGTCTTTCATGAGGACTGCATGTTCCCCGATACGCTCGACCGCGCTTTTTCAATGATGACAAAAATTCACGGGATGGACGATTGGCGACCCGGAGCCTCGAAACTGGTTGAAGTCACTGCGGAAAATATCCCCATCATCTTCCGTGAAAAACAGGAAGCCATGGAGAAAGTCGGCCAGTTGAAAACGCTTCTCGATGTCGACCGTCTGGGTATCGATGAGCGAATGAAAGATGATCTGCTGGAAGTTCTGGAATTGTTCGAGTGCTACGTTCGCGGTTTCGATCTCTGTACCAGGGTCTGCTACGAGGCAAAACATGCGCAACAAACCCGTAATGCTTCAGACCTGACGAAGGCTTTGGGTTCATTGGATTTGCTGCGTGAATATGCCGTAAACATTGAAACCAAGGTGCAGGGAAAAAACTATCCACATCATGTTTCATGGCTGCTCGATCATGAACGCGTGCGCGGACTGGCTCAGGACATCGGGAATCATCTGAACAATCTGAATGCCGCTTAAGGAAAAGGACCGTGCCGAAAAACATCTTTGATTTGACCGGGCAAGTGGCCTTGATTACGGGTGGTGCCGGTGGAATTGGAAGTGCCTGTGCCCGAGCCATGGCCGAGTTTGGCGCGCATCTGGCCATTGCCGATTGCAATTCCACCAGCGCAAGCGCCCTTGCCGATGACATCAACGCCAAAGGGGGAAAGGCGTTAGCTCTGACGCTTGACATCACCGATTACTCCGCCATCGAGACAGCGACACAGACGGTGATCAATGAATTCGGACGAATCGACATTTTGCTGAACAACGTGGCAACGACCGTAAGAAAGCCATTGCTTGAGACGACAGTTGAAGAATGGAATCGCGTATTCAGCGTCAATCTGACGTCGGCATTTTTCCTGTGTCAGATTGTCGGCAAGGAATTCATCAAGAACGGAAAGGGAAAAGTGATCCAAATCGCCTCGACCGGCGGCTTGCGCGGCGGCGCCAATTATGCGGCCTACGGCGCCAGCAAGGCCGGGCTGATTCAACTGGTCAAAACGCTTGCACTGGAATGGGCGCCGTATCGGATCAACGTAAATGCCATTGCACCGACCGCTAGCGAAACAAACTTTACGGCAGAATATTACGCCCAGCACCCGGAAAAAAAGGCGCAGGTCATCGCCAATCACCCATTCAAACGGCTTGGACAACCGTCCGACTATGCCGGTGCTGCAGTATATCTGGCGTCTTCAGCCGCCGACTTTGTCAATGGCGAAGTGATTGTCATCGATAGCGGAAAAACGGTTTAACCCGGCACCCGGAGAATTATTGATGGCCGACTTTGACATCCGCGCTCTGGAAATTCACAGCCAGTACGCATGGAATTTTGACTGGGTCAGCAAGGCGATCCGGTTCATGAAGGCTCATTCGTTGAATACACTGGTTTTGCACCGCAATGATTTTCTTGAACTCATCGTTTATCCGGGAAAATATTTTGGTTGCCGAAACGATAAATACAACAGTATTTTTGAACGTTATCAGGAGATTTTCCGGACGCTTTACAAATTTACGCCGACACGCCGAAGCGGACCGTATCAGCGCCGCGCCTACTTCAAACGCGTACTTGAGGAGGCACGTCGAGCCGGCATCACGGTTTTTATCGAAAACAAGGAACTGTACTTTCCGGACATCATTCTTGAGTTCTTTCCGCATCTGGTCAAAGAAGGGAAGGTGTGTGCCAGCGATCCGTTCTGGTGGGAATTTACCCGCGCAAAATACACGGAGTTCTTCGATGAATTTCCCGAGGCAGGTGGAATCATTAGCGCACTGGCTACGGGGGAAAGCAGGGTATCCATCGCCTCAAACCGGTGTACTTGTGAAAGATGCCGTGCCACAAAGCCGGAAGATTGGTACGGCGAACTGATTGCGGCCATGTACGAGCCGATCTCCGCCGCAGGACGGAAACTGATTATTCGGGATTTCGTGTTTTCATCAAAAGCTCATAATCAGATAAGTTCAACGATGGAGCAACTTCCTGAGTCCATCGGAGTCTCTCTGAAGAATACCCCGCATGACTATTACCCCACCTTCCCGAACAATGCGCGCATCGGCGCTGTCGGCAACCGGGATCAGTGGATCGAGTTTGATGTCTGGGGTCAATACTTCGGCTGGGGTATTGCACCCAGCATCATGATCAATGATCTTCGCGACCGTATGGAATATGCCAAGGCAAGGAAAGCAAAGGGGGTGATGTTTCGCGTCGATTGGGAGAGTCTAGACGGACACAGTTCCTGGGATACGCTAAACCAGATCAATCTCCATGCGGGGGCTGCTCTAGCCAATGACTTGTCTTCCGGAAGCACCGGGATCTATGCAGGCTGGCTGGAAGAGTCCGAATACTTCCGTAAGGATTGCAGCGAAGTAGAAAAAGATGCGGCAGCACAATGGCTGGGTTCAATACTGGATCAGACCTGGGCGGTGGTAAAGCAGACGTGTTTCGTGAATGACTGCGTATTCTCCGACTCAAGTCATCTACCGGTTAGCCTTGAACATGCGTTCTGGCTGGCCGAAGAAAAAAACAGCCTGAAAGAGTGGTTGCCGGAAAAAGCAAGCGCATTGAGTTCAGACGCTGATAATTTTCGACGCATCATTGATGAAAAAGATCGCGCTCTTCTTCTTGTCAAACAATTGGCAAAAGCAATTGCGCTTGGGAATAGCGGATTAACCACGGCGGCCACTCGCTTCCTGAGCGAGTCGTTCGACATCTTTGTTCTTTATGTTGAGGCGTTCCGGATTGCGACGCATTGCATCTTCCTGACCAGAATCCTGATCGAGAATGCGAGCCCGGAACAAGGAAACGACACGACAACAACACGAGTAACTTTGCAGGTGAGCATGCAGGATCTGAAATTGATTATTCACAGGTTTGAACTGCTATTCGTTGAGACTTCGTTCATCCATCGAGTCTATACCCTGCTCGATGCCGATCGTCTCAAAGCGCTCTACGCCAACCTCAGCATGAAGATCACTCAATCCGCTCTGGGCGAGGCACAGGACTTTCGCGCAACCAGTTCAACATCAATTTCCGTGTAGTCCGCCACACCGTCACCGCATTCCACCAGATTGATCAAGGCACCTACGATGGCGTTGGCAACGGCTTCCACGCTGGCGCCTACAACCGTCAAGGGGACAGCAAAGTTAACCATCTGCGGAATATTGTCGTAGCTGACGATCGACAAATCGTCCGGAACCCTTACTTTTTCTTCGTTCAGTGCCCTGAAAACCCCAAGGCTTAACCCGTAACTGCCGATGACGATTGCCGTAGGCCTGAAGGGCGAAGACAACAGTTTTTTTCCCACGAGATAACCCGAATCCGGCGAATTGTCGATTGAATCGATCATAATGTCGGCGTGCTGCGCAAGATGGAATCGATTCGCCGCGTCCTTATAGCCAGCTACTTTTTCCCGTTGCGTTGGATCCGCTGGCGAAAGATCCCCGATATACGAGATCCGTGAATGTCCAAGTCGGGCCAGGTGTTCTACGGCCAACGACATGGCTTTCCTGCGATTGACGTTGATGGTTGGAGTTTTGGGGATAATCGGGCTTCCGTAATGCAGAATCGGAACAGTCGACGAAGGTTTGACCTTCATGCCATCCAACAGGTATTCGCGGAAGATCAGAATGGCATCGACCCGGAACTGATTGAAAACGGCAATTGCTGATTCGACAGGGTTGATCGATAGAAGAAGATTATAGGAATGGGCGGTAAGTTTGTTATTGACTTCCGTGACCAGGCTAGACCATGTAAAGCGTTCTACACGGGGCCAGACAACACCGATGATATTGCTTCGTTTCGAGACCAGGCTTTTTGCCACCATATTGGGCTGGTAACCCATCTGACGGGCAACCGCGATGATGTGCGCCTTGGTTTTTGGTTTAACGAGAGGACTGTCGTTCAGCGCCTTCGATACCGTCGAGTAACTGACTCCGGCAATGCGTGCGATATCTTTGATCGTGATACTCATGCTGGAAAATAATCCCTAGAAATCGACCAGTCGAACAGCGTTGGAAGACGGCATGCGCGAAGGATGAGGAATCTCAAGCGCACAAGCCAAAGTATCCTTGTCTTCTGCGCCCCAGTCAATGCCGGAATTTCACTTGGGGAACGGCGAAAATTTCTGCCCGAGTGTCACGAAAAGGCAGTTTGGAAACCGTGTCCGCACTTATCACTGTCCGGCCTTACTGCCCATACCAGTAGCGTTGCCGTTCCTTTCGCCACGCCGAAACTTCGGTCGATTCGGCGATGGTAATGCTTACCGCGCCATCGCGATCCGTTCGCCACTGGCGGCTGGCGGCGTAACGTTCGAGCACATCAGGGCGCGGATGATTAAAGGCATTACGGTAACCCGCAGAGAAAACTGCCTCGCGCGCAGCGACGGCAGCGATGAATTCGGCTGTCGACGAAGCATTGCCGCCATGGTGCGGAACGACCAGCATCGTGCTGCGCAACACGTCCGGCGAGCGGGCGATCAGAGCCTTCTCGTCAGCCGCTTCGATATCTCCGGTGAACAGGACGCTACCGCCGGCATTGCTGATGCGCAGCACGCAACTCATGCTATTCGTCTTTTTCGACCTGAGCGCGTAATCGGCGGCATCCGGATGCAGGATGGCGAAACGCACACCATCCCATGCCCACTGTTGTCCCGCGATGCAAGGCTCACCACCCAGTTCGGGAATCGAGGTCAGCAGCCGGCTCACCGGCAGATACGCCTGCACGGCCGTCACCCCTCCGGAATGATCCTTGTCGCGATGCGAAACCACCAGCGTGTCCAGTTGACTGACGCCCGTTGCCCGCAGATAGGGCACAACGACGCGTAAGCCGGCGTTCGACTCGGTACTGTAAAGTGGGCCGGTATCGTACAGTAGCGTGTGTCCGGCCGTGCGCACCAGCACCGCCAGCCCCTGGCCGACATCGAGTACATCGACCCACGCCGCGCCCGGATCCGGACGCGGTGGCGGCCAGACGAGTGCTGGCATGAGCAGACACAGGCCGAGCCAGCGCGCCGGAAAACCGCGCGGCAAGAGCAGCCAGACCACCCCGACCACAGCCACCAGCGACGCCCACAGTGGCGGCGCGGCCTGCTGCCACACCGGCCAGCCCGCCAGCCATTCGAGCAGCGCCATCAGTTGCGCCATGAGCCAGTGATCAAGATGCAGCAAGGGTGGCCACGGCAGTACGGCAAAAACCAGCGCCAGGGGCGTAATGATGAAGCTCACGAACGGAATCGCCAGCGCATTGGCCAGTGGCGAGACCAATGAAAACTGCTGGAAAAAAAGCAGCAACAGCGGCAGGCTACCGACCGTTACCGCCCATTGCGTGACGCCCCAGCGGGCAAGTGCAGCGCGCCATCCGCGTTGCTCGCCGACGCGCGCGGTACTGACATAGAAGAGCAAGGCCACGGCACCAAAGGAGAGCCAGAAGCCGGTGGCCAGTACCGCCCACGGGTCGAGCACCAGCACCACCAGCAAAGCCAGCAGCAGTGTACGGCTGACGCCGAAGTTGCGCCCCGACCAGAGCGCCAATGCAACAACGCTCAGCATGTACAGGGTACGCTGTGCAGGCACCTCGAACCCGGCCAGCAGCGAATAGGCAAAGGCGGCCAGCCAGCCCGCCACAACCGCAGCCTGCTGTGCAGGCAAGAACAGCATCAGCCGCTCGCTGCGCCGCCACAACCCGTTGATCAAGGCTGCAAACAGCGCCGCGACCATCGTCACATGAAGCCCGGAAATGCTGACCAGATGGGTAATACCCGTGCGATTGAAGACCTGCCACTGCGTATTGGGTATTGACCTTTGATCGCCAACCGTCAAGGCAATCAGCACGCCAAGGTAAGGCGCATCGGGCAATACGGAAACGAAGCGACTACGGATGAAATCGCGCAGTCGTTCCACCGCATACCCGGGACGCGGAACGAAGGTTTCAAGCCGCTCGATTTCAGCGCGCTGGCGGATCGTCCCTGTTGCCCGGATGTTGCGTTCCAGCAACCAGGCCTCGTAATCAAAGCTGTGCGGGTTGGCGTTGCCATGCGGACGCCTGAGTTTGACCGTAAAACGCCAGCGCTCACCCGGACGAACCGCCCGCGGTTCGACGAATTCATCGACATCGCCAAGATCATCCCAACTGTGGTACCAGGCCAGCATGATCCGGCCGGGTACGGTCGCCCCTTTGCTTTGAACCGATTCGACATCGAACTCGAAACGCTCGCCGCGTTCGAAGCGTTGTGGCAACGAGGCGATGACGCCGGAGAGCTGAATATCCTTCGTCTCCCATGCCAGGGGCAACTGTTCGGCCAGGCGCTGCTGCGCCATCCATCCTGCCCAGACAAAACCGAGCAAAGAACAGCAAAAGAGCATGATCATTTGCGGCAGCCAATGCACACGCCGCACACAAAGGCTCACACCGAGCAATCCCGGCATCCCCAGCCCGACCATGAGGCTCATGGCGGGTAACTCGCTCTGTATTTGCAGGAGCGCGATACCGCAGGCGAAAGCAAGGATTGAGAGGCGCATGGAAAACCCGATCGGTAACGAGAGCGACTACAGCGAGTTCAAGTCCGAAGGACAAACCTTTCTACGGTCTGAAAAAGCAAAAGGTGAAGACATCGATTCCTCACCCCATGCCGGCTCACCGCACACGAGGAACTATTTGCTCATTCGAGCTGCAGGGCAACATAAAGCAACAGGCGGTCATCAGTATTGGCCAGATCGAGTCCGGTGAGTTCACCAATCTGGCGCAGTCGATAGTCGAGGGTATTGCGATGAATATGCAGTGCCTTGGCGGTAGCGACAGGATGGCCATTATGGGCAAACCATGCATCAATCGTCCGCCGCAGCAAGCTCTTGTGTTTGCCAGAAGCATCAAGACGCTGCAGCGGTCGGCGTAACTGTTCGGCCTGCCAGCCTGAATCAAGGCCGGAAAGCAAGACCGGCAAACTGAGTTCATAGAATGAAAACAGATTGTTCTCTGGGTTGCGCAACTGCCCCACGCGGAAGGTTTTGCGCGCACTCTGATAGGACAAGGCCACCCCTTCAACTCCCTTCAGGGCAACGCCCATGGAGAGAGCCGAGGGTGTTCCCGGCTCTTTGCGCACGATCGAATCCAGGGCCAATAAACGCTGGCGCGCCAGCGCGGATCCGGGTACCCGGCTGCCAATAAGGTCGAAAGCCTCAAGAATGACCAGTTCGCGGGGGGAAATCGCCGCCGTCAGAATTTCAGGTTGCTGCACAGCAAGGCGGAGCTGGCAACGCTGCAGCTCGATCAGCGCCAGATCGGGACGCAGGGTTTCATCAGTCAGATCAAGCACGACAACCGCACGCGGAGACAGGAAATCGACACCAAGTCTGACCGCCCAGGCTTCAAGATCAGCGCGGGACGTGTTCTCCTGCTTGACCAGATGAAACACGAACTCTTCCCGATAACGCTTTTCGCGTTGCAACTCACCGATCAATTGTGCCTGCTCGAGGATCATTTCGGCGGTAACGCGCACCAGTTCTCCAAACTGACGCACGGCATCCGGGTCTCCGGTCAGCCCGACGACACCGCATATCGTCCCGCGCACTGTTAAAGGAAGATTGACTCCTGGCTTTACGCCAGGCAGGTTACGCGTAGTTGCGCTATCGATCTCCACGGTACGCTGCTGAGCGATTGCCAGTTGGGCTCCGGCATGCAGATCCCCGATTCTGGAAGCTTCGCCGCTACCGATAATGATGCCGCGAACATCCATTACGTTCACATTGAACGGGATGATTCTCATCGTCCGCTCAACAATTTCCTGCGCCAACCTTGTTTCAATGGTAATCATGCCACCTCGATAAAGATAGCCACACAATTATGTTAGGCAAATGCACATGAATAAGCCGAAATAATTATTGAATCCTGTGCACCTGCGTGATGTTTATATCTTATTCCATCCTTACTCTCCTGACTCGCCATTAAACAAATATGTTGGAGGGATTTATCTTGCGTATCGTTGTCGCACCGGATTCATACAAGGGAAGCGTATCGGCACTGGGCGTTGCCCAGGCCATGGAACGGGGGATAC
>JAIFKU010000085.1 GCA_020049495.1 Accumulibacter sp. | reverse complement strand
ATCTATTAAAATCCAATCTATCAGGTCAAATAGTCTTAGCCAGAAAACGCTCTAACTGCCAGTCATTAAGCCACTTCCCAAGCGACGCTGGGTACCCCGGGTGCGTGGCAAAGGCAATTGCCGGGATAAACCGTAGTCACCACGCTAAATTTCCAATAGTCCTGGGTAGCGTGCAGTATTTAGATTAGCACCATGATGATTATCAATTGAAATAAGTCAAATACCACCGGAAAAACCGGTGGCTTGATATGTTAGCGCCTCAAAGGCGCCTTAAAAAACCGTTAGCCGCTTCACGGCAGAAAGGTCGTGCATGTTCAACATTTGTCTTACTTGCATAGACCACTCCGCACCTTTGCTTTCGCTGACTCAACCACTGCTTCAAAAACCTTCGCGACCGATGTAAATGTCACATCTTGTTGAGCTCCGAGGAAAATCCGTTAGTTTACATAACTAAATCAATGCACTAGCGACCGAAATGCTCGGCCGAGTTGTAGGCAATACTGCAGGTGACGAGGATGGCAAAGCTTTACAACAAGAGTTTCTTTCCCTGCTGATGCCTGATCACTACTCGTTCGGAACCAGCACCACAGACTCGTCCGGTTTCAAAGTCCTTCTTACCCCACGTCATAGTTTTCCAACAATTCTATACAGAAGCATCTTTGCCATGGTTGCACCGAGAATCAATAGGGTCTTCGGCTTCATCACCCCGGAACTGGCATCCGGCTTAGGGTTCAGGGTGACGGGTACCTCAATATATGCATCAACTCTGCGTAGAAGGCGGCAAAGTGTCTCCAGATGATAGCCATACCCAGCTGCTGATTGGTTGAGGCTTCTCGTCAATGCAACTGGAAACACATACATGCTGTGGGCATCGCGAATGTATTTTCCGGAAACGAGCCTGACCAAATTCGTTGCAATTCGTGAGAGCACAAGCCTGAGAGGCGTTCTTGCCTGCATATTTTCCCGGTACGAGATAATCAGCTCCGCGCTGTTTACAGCTGAAAACAAGGTTTCCAGGCCAGATTGATGAAACGCGTTATCGCCAGGAATAAGCGTCAGCCAAGGATACTTCGCCAAACTCAGACCCAACCTAAAAGCAGCGCCAACACCTTGATTCTGTTCCTGCCGTACGACTCTTACAGTTGGCCCCAATTTTCTAGCCAACGTATTCGCAACCGAAAAAGTATTGTCTGACGAACCGTCATCAATGACGATAATCTCATACTGGTCGAGAAATTTTTCAGCCGCCTCATAGGCCTCTGATAACGTCGTGGCGATATGCGTCTCCTCGTTGAACGCAGGAATAACAATGGTCAAAACCTTGCCACTATAGGGTTGATTGCTCATCACGTGTTCCGGTAAAGCCCGCTGCGATTGATTCCAAATAGTTGCTGTAATTTTTGCAACCGCGCTATGGTTTGCAGACCTTCTACCGTTGGGGAATAAGTTTGATCGGGAGCCTTGGCGACCAACCCCATAGCCACCAACAACTCCATCCGCTCCTCTACGGCCGGGCGCGCGACAACCTCAATCAACAGATTCTTGTTCGCGCGGCAATCTTTTTGGGCAGACAGAATGCCCAGCATCTGAAGGGACACTGACTTGTAGACGGCGCTGAATACGAAGAAATTGGTAATACCTATTGCGCCAACGGCCGCGCTGGCGGGCCAAAAATAGAACCGATCAAACCACACAGCCCCAATTACAATGGCAACCCCTTCTGACAGTGCAATACCACCAGCAAATACAGCGACAGGTGTCCAGTCCGAGCGGATGCGTAGCATCACGGCGATCAATGGGATTGATGCAAAGCTCACCAGCGTACCTGCAAGAATCGACAACATAGGATCACTCATCCGGCAGTCCGTAAAATCTCCGCAAGAAAATCACGGACGATGCGATCACATAACCCAACCTACCTGATAGCATGACCGATGTCTCATCTATTTTTGCTATACCCAAGCCAAGCAATATCGACAAGCGATCATCGGTAAAATCTGCGATGCTGCTTCCTCCCCCATATGCGTGAAACCATGCATAACGGTTTGCGGCGCCATCAATGGAGCACAGTGCAGCAAGGAGTGAAGTCGTAAATCCCCAGCAAACCAATGACCACAAGATTCCGAATGCCACAATGGCCGTAAATAGGATCATGCTGCCCGCCAGAATATCTGGCCAAGAGATTGACCTACCCATCATCATCATGGCACCGATGATGATGCCCCAAGCAAAGATACAGAGTGCGATGGCTGTCAGAAATCGCTGCTTTGCGGAATCGATGCGCGCGGTGCCGTGCGAAAGAAAAACCAACATCGGTACGATGAAAAACCCGAACAATAGAGCAAGGCCCGTCGCAGGACCGGGATATAAATGCATCATGATCTCACCGCTACCCGTCTTCGCGCTTCATTCAGATAAAGGTGCCGCATCCCAGATAGCGCCCACAATATGCCGCCAAGTAGCGAAACCACAAGGACGGTGATGCCTATGCCAAGCGAAATGAGCAGGGCTGTTTCACGATCAACGCCAAGCAAACCGAACGCAAAAACCAGGGATGCCTCCCTAACCCCCCAGCCAGCGATGCTGATTGGCACATAACTAATAAACAGTGCCGGTGCGATTGCGGCAAGGCAGCCAAGAAAGCCCACGTCGGACCCTAACCCCTTGGCCAGGACATACCCCAGAAACACAGTCATGAGGTGAACTGCCACGCCGAGGAGCAGAATGATCGCCAAGTCTGCCTTGGAGCCAACCCGAAAGAACTCTCGCATCTCGATCAGCCAGTCGAGCATAAGCGCGGCCAGCTGAGGTAGCCTGTGGATCTGGCGCGCAAGAAATGCGGTTAGGCCCAGTCTAAAAGGGAGAACAAGCGCGACAAACCCGGCAAGTGCAACGACAACAATCACGCCCAGCGAGTTAACGGCAGCGGCATTATCAGCCCGTGCGGCGAAAACGACAATGCTGGCGGCGCACACCGCCGCCAGTGACACGAGCCCGATGATCCGGTCAAATGCAATGATCTTCAGGCCTTGGGCAGCGTTAACGCCACGCCTTGCGTACCACCAGGCACGGAAAGCATCAGCGCCGAGCGAAGCGGGCAATCCCTGGGAAAAAAAGAAACTGATTAAAATCGCCATCGTATGATGCCGCACCGGAATATCTATCTGATCAAGCTTGCCTATCCGCTGCCAGCGCCAGCCCAACACTACCGCCTGCGCGAGCACAATCAACACTCCAAGTCCAACATAAATCGGAGACACGTTTCTGAACTTGATATAAACCTCCACCCAGTCGACCAGAGAGCTAACATAGGCAAACAAGAACACCCCAAGGGCTACCTTCCAGGCGTATGAAGAAAATGCCCTGAATGTCATCTTGCTGTCTCTGCGTAAAGCCAATGGATGAACCGACGAACCACAATCAGCGACAACAGATGACAAAGCACTGTCATGGTAACGAAGAATCCTCCCATGGTCAGGATGGCAGCATAGAACGACACTGATGGAATCAGGCTAGTAACCGTAAGTATTGTAAGGAGAGCTAACATCTGAGTCCGCTTTCTGTAGATGGCGGTAGAAGCGATCGACAATACGATAACGGCGAGCACGAAAGTTATTCCACTAAACGGATACCAACCAATATTCAGTCGGTCACGCACTCCATCTGAAAGCGGTTGCCCCGAATCCCTGATAGTCCGCAACAGGACGCCTAAAGACTTCTTAGGTTTGGTTACCAGATAGACGCGCAACATGCGAGGCGCATGGTTGCTCCAGAGGGATACATAGAGTTTCCTGGCGCAGCTTTCATAGGCATACCAGTCTTTTTCTCCATGACCACCTAGAGAATTCAACAATTCTTGTGGGTCAAATTTGTCGATGCCCTTTGCACATTCTCCATGACCCGCAAAATTAACTACCGCCTGTGCAACAACAAAGTCGCTGTAGTCCAAGCCATACGTGGCCTTAAAAAATCCGTCATCTTTTAGCCCCATCAAGGCGTTGTGCCAGAACGTTCTGACGCCCATATCTTCGTAGTACCGTGGATTGTAGGATGCCCTTTGATACAATGACAGCGTAGAAAGGCCAATTATAAGAAGGGTTATCACCAATGCAGGGTGAATAATTCGTTTGGATCTGCTGGCATCTGGTCGTTTGCGGCGCAATCTGCTCAGCAGAATGACAAGCACTGAAACGGTTGCTACCGCCACAATTTGCCACCCTAATGATGACCTTGCATGATAGAGCAAAAAAAACAACACGACTTGCCCGAATAGCCCAAGCACTTGAAAAGCATTGGGAGGCCAGGTTCGCCTCAAGGCAAAAAGACATATATGAATCACCGGAATCATGGCCAACACGTCCAAGAATCTTGGTTCATAAATACTGACTGTGGACAATAGTCCGCTCGGTTGAAGATTAAAAAAATTTGCTTCATCTGCAAGTGGGAGGACAGAAATGGCCGCGTGGATACCAACTAATGTCATACTCAAAAGGGCTAAAGACGACAAACTTCCTCTGAAACTTTTGAGATATAGCCCGACGGAAAACGTTAGGCAGACAAACCATAGCAAATACAGACTATTTAGTTTAGGGCCAAACAGTTTGAACGCAACAATAACGAAATCCGCGTAACCCTTATCATCTGCTACCCAATAGTAGGTGTCGCGCTGTTGAATCTCTTTGTGGACTGCATGGTCAAGAAGTTGCTTGAGTGATCCTGGCCCTTGAAACGGTATGGCTACTTCTCGTATCCCCGTGTAATCATGGGGGTGATTATGATAAACAACAGAGACAGCGACAGGTATCGCATGGTACCGGAGCCTATCAGTCACCGACTCAACTAAACCAAGTCGCCATCCGCGAAAAAAAATAATGACAATAACGATCATACAAAAAAGCGCAAGTAGTTGGCACTTCTTACGGTATTCGATGGTTGGCAACGATAATAATCTCATGCGATTGGATACCCCATTTAATCGGCCTTCGCCTCAATATCCCTGACAGCGTCGATGTACGGACCATGGTCCGGCCACACTGCTTTCGCCGCTTTATACCGTAAGAGCGCATCTTTCAGGTTGCCCTCAAGTTCAAGGAGCCTGCCCAACTGGAAACTTGCCTCCCCATGCCTGGGCGCAACCTTCAGCAAGGCGGCAAAAAGTTGCTTAGCCGCGACAGCATTGCCGATCATGCATAAATTTTTGGCCGTATCGAACGCCGACTGCACCGATAACTCGCCCCCCCCCCATTCAACGACTGGATCGAGCGATACGTACCATTCTTTCATGAAATCACTCCATTCAGCACCTAGCAGGCCAACTGCCTTCTCATCGACTAGGTGCGGCTCGACTCCTGTGTACACCATGTCCAGAGACCGTTTCTGGCATTCCTTGCAAAAGCCGTGCGCATATTTGCGTTCCATCAATTCATGCTTTGAAACTTCAAAAAAGTTGGCCGCGATTATTTGTTCTTTTTCGAAAGTCGCACAACAAAGCGGTACCGAACAATCAAAATTGATGGTAGTTCTCTTTTGGCGATACTGACAGTCAGTGTAGTTGCTGCGAACCTTGGACAACAGGGCCGCCCGCTCACTGGTTGACACAACAAGGTTACCCAGCAACGCCTCATGCCCCGGAAGCACTTCCCCGTCAACAGCGAGAACAGCTTTCTCCACAGGCGTTAGTGCTGCGAGCGTCGGCGCAAAGATGAAGTCCAGATCATGGCAAAGCTCGCGCATTCTCCGAAAATTTTCGGGAAAATTGCTTTTATAAACATGGAAACCCACTTGGACAATCGTGTCGGACCCTGTCTTGTCAATCAAGTAGCGGAGCATATGCATATTGGCTTTCACCAGATTAATATCTCCCCCTTTATGCGTCTGCTGATAGATTTCGTTGAAGTAACCAGAAAGTGAAATCCTTATGTACGAGGGTTGTGCACTGACAGCCTCTTTCATGTCGGGAAACACGTTCAAGTTGCTTGATATACCAACACCGAAACCGAAATCCTTAGTCAGCTTGATGACCCTTCCCAACTGCTTGTGTAAGCCAGGCTCTCCCCAGTTAAAAAGATCAATGAAAACTATCTCGTTAGGATGATCTTTGGCAATTTTTTCAAGGACTAATTTATATGTCTCCAGCGACATCAATCCCTTCGTGGGTTGATCCACATAATTTCCAACTGCACACGAAGGGCATCTCAAATTACAAGCACCCACAATATCAATTAAGTAATAGAAATCTGCTGTTTGCCTTTGCTGAAGTGACAACCTAAGTTTGAGTTGCCTCCGGCGCCGGCTTTCCACAGTAGCGCGTGAGACTGTCGGAACAGCACTCGCGCCCTTGTCATGATGGGACTTTTTTCCGAAGAAGCGGATACTCTTCAGCATCAGGAGGTACCTCGCCGCATAACCCCCCCCGGTGTGCTTGATAAAAATACATCCCGATGACCGAGAATAAATGACGTAGACAGTGTGCTGCCAACGTAGCTGTGGTTCTCCTCAGCGATGCGGCAGTAGGCGGCGCGGGCAGTGGCGATTTCGCTATCACGCAAAGCCTCGGTCATGCCCAGCGCCTCCGCTGCTAGAGCGCGGATATCGTTCGGGCTATTGTCACGCAAGGCGATTCCTTGGGGCAGGTCGGACCAGTTCTGGATAAAGGCCAAGCCGGATTCGAAGGTTTCCTGCAGTGTCAGGTACCGCTTTTCCTTTTCGTGCCAAAACAACTTCGGCATCACCAGATCCTGGCTGGGCCATAGCGGCAAACCTATTGGTAGCCAGTTGGAAAAGATACAACGTACACCATAGATCGCGGGGATGGTAGCAAAGCCTGAATTGGTACCAAGAAAGAAGCGACAACCCAGCGCAATCAGGATATCCGCCTTCGGTGTCCTGAGTGTGCTGTGCGCATAATCGATCACGCCAGGCATCGGTGGCAATGGTTTCATCGTGGGATCGCCCATGCGAATTACCCAGCCGCCACTTTTCACAATCAGATCGATGGCCGGAAAATAGTCATCAATATTTGCATCCCGCATGCTCGGGTAAAGCGTATTCCAACCCTTGTGGAAACCCGGCTCTCGCACATGAAGACAAACGTACCACGCCCCTTCGGGTAGGCCGAGCAAGCTCAACGCCCTATCAATGAACTTTCGCTCGCCATCCGTGACTGAGAGCAAAGGTGCTCGGCCTTGCCGCTCCCACTCTTTCTGAATCTTGTCTGCGGCGTGCGTGTAGCCCCATACCTCGCCGTCTGGAAATTCGAATTCCCAGAAATCGTCGATCATCGCAAAACGTTCCGCTGGCGTTAGCTGACTCCACCGTCGTTTCCCATGGTGCTTGGCCCAATCATCGTAGTCGGGCTGTACTTTTCCGATTTCGAAATTAAAACGTTCCGCTGGTGTTAGCTGGCTCGGCTGCAACTTTCCGCTCTCGATGAACACAAGACCCGCTTCGCTCAAGCGCTCGCATAGGTAGCCGCCGGGTACGCCGCTTATATCTGCGTGCGCAACAACGCGAACCTCGGTGTCTCTGTAAAGTCTGTTGTACTTGGCGTAAAAGTCAAGCATCGCCACATGACCGATGGCGGCAAACCACGAGCTGCCGATAATGCGGTAGATAGGTCCGGACTCCTCGCCGAGGATGAAGCGCCGCAATTCCCCAGCCTTACCCCAATAATGATTCGCCCGCTTAATCTTGCCGAGCATGAAAAACGTGATGCCGGCGTCACGAAGGAGTTGCAACCTGCGTTCCAAAGGAAACTTGACTGATGAACGTTCAATCAGATCCTCAAAGGACTCGCAGGCCATAGGAAGTTTGCCTGCCTGAAGGAGTTGGTGTGCCAAGGCATATTGGGCCTCGGGGTCAAGCTTTTCGTCCAACAACACTTTACGGAATGCGGCTGGTTGTAGTTGAGAAGCCAATCCTTTGTCGGCCTTACCGACTGCCAGGTAAAGATAGGAACGTAACGTCAGATTATTGATGTGAACGCGGTGCCTGCGCTTGGGTTCTCGCCGGGAAACATGGGCGATGAATCTTAGCGCTCCAATACCCAGTACTGCATCGGCAAGTTGAAACGGCAAATAACCGATGCTACGGATGATGAAATTATCTGACAATTGCGATTTAGCCAGTACGCCCAATATCCAGACGCTGGGTCGACCAAGAAAGGCCACATAGAGGCTGGCGATAAGCCTCTTGATTCGGGAAATCATATTTTCTCCAGTGACTATCGTGAAGCTTTCCAGTCGCTAACCCATCGGCGCAACCGTGATGTATATGAAACGGATTCGGCAGTACCTTCAACCGGCGAAAAAGCAGCCCAATCGGTCTGTGCCGGATCAAAGGGGCCGTTGGTGGTTTCGTGAATTACCAGAACCGGGCTGCTGATTAAGAGGGTGTGGTAGCGCGGGCTGTCGAGGCGGTAGTAGAAATTGGCGTTCGGACCCAACTCAATCACGTCTTCTATACTCCCCTGCTCCGATAGGATGACAATGTCAGCGCTACCCTCGATCAGATGGAAGGACTCGACCTTGCTAAGATGCCTGTGGGGGCGAACGTAGCTGCCGGGAGCAATGCCGATCAGCATCTCGTGAAGATTGTCGCCGGAGTCCTTGTGTGCACAGATGCGGGCACGACCTCTGGGATTGCGCAGCGCGCAGTCACGAATGAATTCGACGGCTTGCCGATCCAGACGAACAATATCGTCGGCGGCGACATAAACCTCGTCGTTGATTTTCTTGAGGGGCAAAGGGTTCATTGAGCGTCTCTAGGTAACAGGGAAAGCCGGGATGAAACGACCTCCGGTTTTGAAATAATCGGCGAGATTCTGGCGGACGCGGACTTCGCTCTCCGGGCTCAGGGTCGAGATGCAGGTACGGATATTTCGTGTTGCCAGTTCCGAGGAGGGCACAATGGGCAAATGAGAGCCCGGCATGCGCAGCCCCATCTTCTTTGGGTGATCGTCAATCACGCAATCGATGAATGGCGTCAGATCCATATAATTGATGAGCTTGACGGCCAGGTGTCCGGCACCGAAGACAGCGAGCGCTTCTCCTGATGATCTCAACGACGAGAGGGTAGTGTGCCAACGGGTCATTTCCACCGGGTAGCTATCGGCGAAGGCCTGAAGATCGTCCAGAGCGCCACGACTTGATTCGCCAATTACGGGAACGCTGGAATCGAAGCGCAATACAGCGACTAAGGCATCCTCGAAAGGATAGTGATAGCGCTCGAAACGAACGACTGTCGCACCGACCCGATTTGCCAGCGTACGGAAAGAGGATTCGGTAAAGTAACTGAAGTGCTCTTCCCAAATAAAAGCATGGTGTGACTGACGCAGGATGCGCTCGTTATCCGGAAACTCGATGACCATATAGCCGCCGGGAGCAAGCAAGCCACGGAGGGCGCTCAAGAAACGTGCTGCTGATTCGGCGTGTTCAACCATATGCCGCACCAGCAGAATATCGGCGGCTCCATATTGATCACGCAACGTATCGATAACGGTGGAGTCCGAAAGACTGTGCTGCAAGGTTTCCAGGCCAAAAGTCGATGGACTGGCGGGCAGATCGACCGGTTTTACAGAAGCAACTTGGCTAAATCCCCGTTGAGAGAATCGATCCAGCGTGCTTTGGTCTTTGTAGCATGTTCCGAGGATATATGCATCCGTACTGATTCCCGGCAGGGCCATGAGTTTCCCGGTCAGATCATCAAGGTGGCCTTCGGGTTCGCTGTTGGCGAGCCAGTCGAATCTCGGTCGGATCGCTTCGATCGGCATGCGGTCCACCAGTTGCACCGTGCCGCAGTCATCGCAGTAGCCGAGGCTCAGCGAATAACGTTCCTCTTCGTTCTTGCTCCCAAGGAGAAAAAAGCGGTTGGATGGTGGCTGGCGGCCCAAATCCAGCGAGCGCTGGAGCGAACTGCCTTCGCAGACGGTGCAGCAGACGGTCATCGTTCCTCGCGCTTGCGCTTGCCGGCACACAGGGCAAAAAGGTACTGCGCCATGGGCTGATAGCCGGTGTGGATGACTTCATCGTTCATGGAGAACATGAAGACATTGTCAAAGTACTCAAGCATGAGCGACTTGATCTCTGGACCCTTCTTGCAGTTGATATGACCGATCTTGCTGAGCGGGGCGGCAAAGGCTTGGGATTCAAGCGATGGCATGCCAACAATCAACACACCTTCAGGCGACAGGCTGGATACGATGTTGTCGAGGAATTGACGTTCGCTGGCTTGCTCGATGTGTTCGAGCACGTCGAGGGTATAGGCCCCATCAAACTCGCCCGGAACCGGCCCCGAGAGCATGTCGTGCACCGCCAAGGTGAAGGGCCACATTGGGTCGGCACGTTCCAGTGCATCCTCGATGAACAGGGGGTCAATATCCACGGCGTGCAGTTCACCCACTTCCTGCAATACGATACGGACAGGAAAAGCATCTCCGCATCCGACTTCGAGTACCCGCTTTTTCCCTGACAGCATCTTGGCAATGAACTTATAACGAGCGAGAACGAACACCAGACGCTTGGGATCACCATGCCAATTGGCATTTTTCTCCACCCCGAGCCGGGTCAGACCCTGCTTTTCCTTGAGTTCGAAATGTCCCTCGTATTGCCGCTCTACTGTCCTTGCCATGCCGTGATTTCTCCGTAATTTGCCTTGTTATGTGCCACTTGGTTCAAGCCTGAATGGCAGACGACCAAGCTGGTCTGCGTACCAGGGAAAGATATGAAGTCTCCCGCCCAAACAGGGAGTTGAAGTGTTCCATGTGAGATACCGCATCAAGCGCACCAGCAGACAGCGCAAAGGCAAGGTCTGCAAACTCATGCAGAGCCTTGACGGCGGGTAGTTCACTTGGCAAGGCACCAATGAATTCGAGCAGCAGTTCCCGTACCTTTGCCGCTGCGGTCTGGACATTGGCTGAGTGGGCTATGTGTGCGTCTTCATGGGACTCAACGGCAGAGAGAATCTCGTAGGCGAGATGCTCCATGCGATTGGCAGTGTCGGTGTCGACCGGGGTTGCAGGCTGCCGGTGGTCCAGGTAGTTGTGGGCCTTGCGCCAATATTCCTTGAGGATGTGTCCGTTGATATTTCTATCCTCTCCAGCCAAAGACTTGAACCAGCGCCAGTCCTCGGCGAATGAGGGACTGGCACCGACGACGTCGAAGTTTCCCCGTAGTCGTTCGATGACCGTCGGGATGCTGAGGCACAGGCCGAAGTAGGCAGGGTTTAGCATATTGTCCTGGACCCAGTCGCGAGCATTTCGCGTCATGGCGCCAAGCGTATTCAGGTGGGGAGCGAAGGCTTCTTCGAGAATCGCTGATTTCGCCTCGAAATCCATATCGGGAGAAACCAGATAGGGCACCAGGAATCGTCTCAGAAGGTTGGGTACAAAACCAATCGGGGCCACAGTGGTGACGACCAATGCTCCGCCGGGGGCAACCAGATGACTGAGTTTGTCGAGTAACGCGAGCTCTTGGGCGGAGTTGCCCAGCCAGTTTTCACATAGGACCACATCGAAGGATTCGGCGGGTTCGAATTCCTGCAGGGTCTGCGTCACTATTTCGGGTGCGGTATGCGGCAGTTCGAAACCGGCATACGCGGCACGAATATGCTCAACGGCGGTCGCGTTGGGTTCCAGCAGGAGCAGCCGCCCCGGTTTGAGCTGGGCCAGGTAGAGGCTGTTGTGACCCGTGCCTGCCGCCACTTCCAGAACCGTGGCGCCCTTGAAAGCGAAAGGCAGGATACCAAGCTTGTTATAGAGTGCCTCTCGCCGCTGTAGATGGGCGTCCATGCTGCTCAGGTCATAACGTACCGGCGCGATACCGTGCTGGCGGTAGTACTCGAGATGATTTTGTCGTTTTGTCGAAGTCACGAAGATGTCCAACACCGTTATGGGATCAAATCAATATCTGGCAGAGGCACCAGAAACCTGCCGCCACGCCGGATGTATTCCTGATGCTTGGCCACGATTGGCTGGGCATAGCGCCAAGCCAGAATAATGATCAGCGCTGGCTGCTGTTGAAGGACGCCCGCTCCGGAATATACAGGCAGGTCGTAGCCCGGCCCCTCGATCCGGTCCTTGAAGGGCGTATCATCGAGCATGAAGTCCAATTTATCCTCCAGTTCAAACTGGTGGATAAGGGCTGCGCAGCCGACAGATGTTCCGTAGGCAGCGATAGATTGGCCACCAGCACGAGCTTCTACAATCAGGGCATGTAATCTCGTCTTGATGTCCGCCACCTTTGCGCTAAAGCGCTGGTGATAGGCGGGATCATAAAGACCTGTGTCGTTTTCCAAAGCAATCAACTCACTGACTCTTTCCGAGACCTGCCGTGGCCCGCCCTTGTGTTGAATCCAGAAGCGGATAGAACCGCCTTTAGTGGGAATGCGCTCGGCATCGAAAACCTCCAGGCCGAAGCGGGCGAAGGCCCTAACTACCGGCTGCACCGAGAAACATGAAATATGTTCGTGGTAAATCACGTCCAGCAGTGTGTGCTCAAATACGTCGAGGGCGTACTGTGTTTCGAAGGCATAGGCACCGCCATCCTTCAGCAAGGTCTTGACGCCCCGGATGACATCCTCCAAATTGTCGATGTTGGCCATCACATTGTTGGACAGAATCAAATCAGC
>JAIFKU010000109.1 GCA_020049495.1 Accumulibacter sp. | reverse complement strand
TCCGAACAACTTCAAGATCGCCGTCTATTTCCACTGCGGCGGCCTCAACCTATATCCCGCTTGCGTGACCCACACGAAAGTCGGATGAATCCCTTTTAGAAAGCCTCACATAAGACCAAGTTGCGGCCAGCACCTACGGAGTACCTCGTGCCCCTATTGGTTTTGTCACTGTTCTGAACACCCTAGCCGACATTCGAAATATGGTAATAGGAGCGGCAGGGAAGAACTTCACCGTTGCGCATGACCATCCGGGGTTCAAGGAGGCAAGTCCCTTTTCGGCTGTTGCCGGCGACGCCGTCAAAAAATGCAAAGTCTCCGGCGACTTTTTCGAGCACGCTGATGTCGGCGCTTCGACCGACTTTCAGGCTGCCCCATTGTTCATCCATCTGCAAGGCCTGCGCCGCCCTATTAGTTGTCGCCGCGACGACCTCGGACATGGCCATGCCGAGGGCAATGAACTTAGACATGGTCACCAGCAGACTCTGAACGCAATGAACGTTCATCGATGAGAAATCCGTCGTAATGATATCTGGCTCGATCCCGTTGGCCAGTAGGACTTCGGCAA
Source organism: Accumulibacter sp. (assembly GCA_020049495.1). Lineage (GTDB taxonomy): Bacteria > Pseudomonadota > Gammaproteobacteria > Burkholderiales > Rhodocyclaceae > Propionivibrio. Next base: position 11,700 of record JAIFKU010000109.1, on the reverse strand, counting down.
CCTTGAAGCTGAAATTGTTCTTGCCATGGCTGGAGTCGAGAATAACGCCACGCGCTTTTGCTTCCCTCAATTCCGGGAAAATCTGACCGTCCGGAAGGACCATCCCGCCGGGTCTCCAAGTCATGTAGTGGCTTATGATGTCTCCTTGGCGCAGGCGTTTGACGACACTGCGGCTAAAGGCATCGAGCGGATCGTTCGTGGTCCGCTCGCGAAAATCGCCGATATGCACCATCAGCGGCAGGTTCAATTCCGCCGCCGTATCGAGCGCCAGCGCAAGGACATCGGTCGCTATCGACATGAGCGGTTCGAGGGCGCGAAGTTTGATGCCCTTGACAACGCCCCTGTTCTTTTCCACCACCGATTTCAGTAGCTTGATATCGATGTCGTGCAGCGAGCGGATTTCCGGAGGGCGGATGAGGCCCGCGGAAGCGAAATTCAGGAAGAAGCTCATTTCCGTTTTGACGCGGCTGTAATACATGTGACGCAAGGTCTGGAAATTTGCCGCGCCCGCAGAGCCCGCATCGTTGACCAGCAACACGCCGGCATTGACGCCGGCTTCATCGGAAAGCACCGCATGCTCACTAAAGTTGAGCGATGGGTGACAGTGCGCATCGATCAAACCCGGCGTGACGATTTTCCCAACGAGTGGGTAGATGACGCTGGCGTCTTTTGCCGGAATATCGGCAGCGATGCGTGCTATTTTTCCTTCATTGATCGCGAGGTCGAAGACGCCGTCTATCCCCTGCGACGGATCAATGACCGTCGCACCCTTAAGAAGACAATCGTACATAAGCGAATCCTGTTAGGTTCTTTCTTGCCAGCCGGCACGGTCTTGTATTAGACGCCGAGCCGATTGTTCGAATCTGTTGTGAGCAGAATGACGAGCTGATAAGTCTAACCTCCCCTTACGCCAGTATTGTACCCGATGCTCGGTTCGACGGACGCTGCAAGTACATCCGCTTTCCTGCTATCGGCAGGACCGCGGAGAGAATTGAACCTGTGGCGGACTCCGTGATGAATCCAGTCCGATTGTCGCGCACCACGTAGGCAACATTCGTCGTATGCATGCCCGCGCATGGGCGAAGGCGGTAGATCCGGGTTCTTGAAGATCCCCGCCGCGCCGGTCCCGTCGTGAGCAATCGCGAGATTGCCTTTCTCATCCAATGCGAGACCATCGGGCCTGTCACATCTGCCGGAAATCTGAATTTAGATGCCCACCTTGGCGACACCGCCATCGCGGGCAAATGGAACACGCAAAACGAAATTTCCGTGTGTTCCCGCGACGTACAACATCGACTCGTCAACATTCATGACCAAGCTGAAACCGTTTGGACTAGAAACACTGTCGAGGTGGCAAGCAACGCGGCCATCCAAACTTACGCGATAGACGCTGCCCATCGAATCGCCTGCGCCGCGTCTTTTCCCGAGATCACGAAACCGACGCCGTATTAACTTTTCGGACAAAATAACCGATAAGCAACTGATTTTGCTATGGTATATACCTGACAGATTTATTTTCTGTTATAGAAGATTGACAAGACTATTCTCAGTGGTATGATGAGCAATCCAGTAATTCATGGCAAAAACTTTAGCACAGGAGTTGGTGTGGCAACTTTTCGATCAATCAAGCCGGCGAAAACATATGCGGAGATTGTGGATCACATTCGCCACTTGATTACTAGCGGCGCACTAAAATCGACGGATAAATTACCGCCCGAAAGACAATTATGCGTAATGCTTGGTACCGGCAGGCAGTCTTTACGCCAGGCATTAAGTGTTCTTGAGGCAATGGGGGTCTTAGAAACAAAGCACGGTATTGGTACTTTCATTATTAAAGACGGTGCTGGAGAAATAGAGACAATCAAGGCAAAGGAGGAATATTCATACAATCCTTTTGAACTCCTTGAGGCAAGAAAAATCATTGAGCCTAAGCTGGCTGCTTTGGCTGCGAAACGTGCAACATCTGAAGACATTAATAGTATTGTCAAGGCAATCCAAAATGTTCGAAAGAAAATGCTGTCAGGGAAATATCCAGTTGCGGAAGATAGAGAATTGCATCTGATTTTTGCAAAGGCCGCACATAACGCGGCGCTGTACATGCTCATGGAAAACGTGGTGAGGATAATGGGTGACTATACTTGGGATAAAGTCAAACATAGAAGCATTGAGATAGAAGGACGAGCCGAAATTATCTATGCTGAACACGTGGCAATTTTGCAGGGAATCGAAAGTGGAAATGCTAGATTGGCCGCAAAGAGCATGCTGACTCACCTGAGTAATGTCGAGAATCGGTTTAAACTTTTAACCTCAACAAATTAGATTTTTTTGTTGAGACTTCCGTCATTCATGACATCACTTCAAGATAGCCTGCATCTAAGTGGTGTTGATCGAAGGGCGTATTGGGCGCTCTTGATGGCTTAGGTTGATTGCAGTCTTGTTTTTTAACATTAGTGGTCTGATGAGCGGCTAACTAAGATTTGTATTGGACTAAGAAATGACAGAAATAAATCGCAAGTTAAGAGAAGGAGGCTTTTATTACCACCAGTTTTTATTGGGAACATTACTCCAGATGTTCTGAATCATGCGCGCCCATCGGGGGCAAGTTGATGACTTTTGTTGTATGCGCCCCGTTGCGCAAAATCACCTACTTTAGTAGGTAGTAGTTTAGTTTCCTGTAGATGAAGTTATCAGATATTTAATTGATTTTACAAAGGAGGTTGATATGAAACGGTTGATGGTTTTATTGAGTATTGTCACTGTGTGTATCCTTGGATCTCTCGTTCCTGGTCTGGCCTCAGCGGCTCCAGGAGATAAGACCTGGGTCATTCGCTTCTCGACCGGATTTTCGGAGAGTTCCCATTTTGGGAAGGAATCGAAGTGGTTCTTTGATAACCTCGCCCAGCAAAGCGGAGGCCGCATCAAGATCCAGTACAACTTCAGCGGTTCCGTAGTCAAATTGGGCGAAGAACTCAACGCAATGCGGGCGCGCAGCATTGATGCTGCCTGCGTGACCCCCCACTACTTCGCGCCCCTGATTCCTCTCATCGACGGTCTGAACATGAATTATGTCACCACTTCGGTCGAAGGCCATATGAAGGCAGTCAAGGACGTTTACGACAACTTTCCGCCTCTGCGTAGCCAGTTCGAGAAGCACAATACGATGATGCTTTGGAACTTTCCGGTAACCAATAACACGCTATGGACCACATTCCCCGTACCCAACTCCGATGCGCTTAAAGGCAAGAAGATCCGCGCACCGGGCCGGGTGGGTGAGAGCATCGCTGCTTTCGGCGGCGCTCCAGCCGGCCTCGTCTGGGGTGATATTTACGACTCAGCCTCCAAGGGGATTATCCAGGGGGCGTACGGCACGCCATTAAGTCTGGGCTGGGATTCGAAGTTCTTCGAGGTAATGAAGTATGTGACGCAGACCGGATCAGGGGTCTTCGGCACACAGACCATGATCATCCGCAAGGATTTCTATGAAGAGCTCCCGAAGGATTTGCAAAAACTGATCCATGACTTGTCGCTAAAGGCCGTAACCAAGAGCCTGGAAATCGTCGACGAGGAAAACCGGGCTGCCGTGGACGATATGGAGGCCAAGGGCATCAATCTGACGATCTGGTCTCCTGAAGAGCAAGCCAAGGCAAAACGACTCGTGCAACCGGCACAGTATGACGGATGGATAAAAAAGATGGCTGAGCGCAGCGCCGAAGCTGGCAAAGATGCCCAGGCTCTAAAAGACATGTACATCGCTGCGTTGCAGAAATACGAAAAAAACTCGACATACACAGAATCCTTTGACTACTGGAACAAGAAGTATAAGAAGGGTTTCTAAGACTGCATCCAACCCCAAAGGGCATTTTCTTCCCCCGGCCGCCTCGCAGGTGTGGCCGCTGGGGGAGTTATGTGGAAAGAATTGCTATGGAAAACACTTCCCGCGCAATGGGAATTCTGGACGGCTTGGCGAAAGCACTTTCGCGTGCCGGGCTTATGATCAGCATGGCGGTCCTACTCATCATGCTCGGCGGCACCGCCTACGATGTCGCATCAAGATATTTATTTAACAAGCCGATCGTCGGCGTCATCGAATTCAGCGGCGCGTATCTGCCAGCGTTCACATTTCTTGGGCTGGCCATGACTCAGCGGCTCAAAGGCAACATCAACGTCACTTTCGGCTTGCAACTGATGTCACCTTGGCGACGGAAATTAGCGGAGTTTTTAGGGATCCTGTTGTCCCTGCTGTTCGCCGGCGCTATCGCTTGGCAGTCATCGGCCGGGGCGCTGTTCTCCTTTGAAATGCAGGAGTATCACTGGGGTGTCGTCGGACTGGGACTCACGATCTGGATCTGGCCGGCCAAGGTTGCCGTAGCCGTCGGCCTCTGGATGCTCTGTCTGGAATATGTGAGCGAACTCCTGCGCATGCTGGCTCAACTCACCGGGCGTTTGGCGATCGAGGCCAAGATAGAAGAGGCGAAGTCGCATCTCTAGAGCAGTCTTTCAAAAATCAAGTGAAGAAAGTTAATTTATGATCCTGTCACCAACGATTCTGGCGCTGCTCAGCGTGTTCGCTCTACTTCTACTCCTGGCGGCCGGTGTGTCCATTTTCGTGAGTCTGGGCATCGTCGGCCTAGTCGGTATCGGCGTACTGTCCGGATTTTCAACAGCATTCGGTATGTTGCAGGAGGTTCCCTATTCCTCCAATGCCGAATACCTTTACGTGGTTATTCCACTCTTCATCCTAATGGGGCATTTCGCCTTCTTTGCCGGCATTACGAATAAAGCCTTCGATATCGGGCGCAAATGGTTTTCCAACATGCCGGCCGGGCTGGCACTGGCGACGATCTGCGCCTGCGCGTTCATGGGAGCGGCATGCGGCTCGAGCGTAGCCGCCTCGGCGACGATGGGCAAGATCGCTCTGCCGGAGATGCTGAAAAAGGGCTACAACCGGCAATTTGCCGCCGGCTGCGTCGCGGCTGGCGGGCTTCTGGCGATTATCATCCCGCCCAGCGTCATCCTCGTCCTTTATGCGGTTATCACGAACACCTCGGTAGGGGCCTGCCTGTTGGGCGGATTCATCCCGGGCATTATCACCACCATGGTTTTTATGATCGGCATTTCCACGATGCTGCACTACAATCCGAGCCTGGCGCCGCCCTCGGAGTCCTTTACCTGGAAGGAGCGCTTCGTCTCGCTGAAAGGGGTATGGGGAATTCTCGTCTTATTCTCCATCGTCATTGGCGGCATGGGCGTCGGCGTCTTTACGCCGGTGGAAGCCGCCGCGGGCGGCGTTGTCTGCGCCTTCCTGATGCTAATCTTCAAGCCAGACCGGCAGCCTGAAGAGAAGCTGACAGGAGAAATCAAGGAATCGATGAAGGACACCGTCCGGACCAGCGTGTTCATCTTCATCATCATGTTCTCTGCCGCCTTGTACTCTAACTTCCTGGTTCGTGCCGGAGCAGGCGAGGCGATCGCCTCAACGATTACGAATCTCAACATACCGCCGATTATGGTCGTTATCGCCGCCCTGCTCATCTATATACCATTGGGGTGCTTTCTCGATCCGGCCTCTTGCCTGCTGATCACGCTGCCGATTCTCTATCCGATCATCGTGACTCATCTGGGATACAACCCGATCTGGTTTGGAATTCTGGTGACGAAGATGATCGAAATCGGCCTGCTCACGCCGCCAGTGGGTCTCAATGTTTTCACTATCGCCGGAGTGGCTCCTGAAATTCCTGTCGAAGAGGTGTTTCGCGGGGCTGGTGTGTTCCTCCTCTTCGAGACGGTCACGATTGCCCTGCTCCTTTCGTTCCCGTCGCTCGTCACATGGCTCCCATCGGTTTTGATGAATTAGTGATTGTTAGTGACACATTATGAAGTGGCTGATGACTGAATGGAGTGCGCAGCAGCACTAACCATTCAAGTCGAAACAGTCGTTTCGCCGACACGCTGGCGACCACTGATCCAATCTGAAAATGTTTAAAGACCGATTGAACGACGTATGGTTTTTTGAAGCTGGATTGATCTCATTTACTAAGGAAAACTCAGCATGCCGAAGAAAGTCCTGATCCACAAAAATGATTATCGCGATTCGATTCAGCTCATGCTCACTGCTGGCCAGCTCCTGAAGCGGCCAGGTATTCGCCAGGCGGTACTCATGATGGGGACGCCAAGCAACAAAGAGTTCCTGCGCAATCAAATCATGCTGACCCCGGAAGGAGAGGCAGCATCGCCGAACGATCTTCTGATCGCCCTTGAAGCGGACACTGAAGAAGCGCTTGACCAGGCAGGGCGGGACGTGGGAGCTCTCCTTCGAGCGCCGGCAGCAGCGACTGGTGGTCAGGAGATGGCTCCGGCGACGATCGAAGCGGCTGTGCGTCAATTGCCCGGTGCCAACCTCTGCGTCATCTCGCTTCCCGGCTACTATGCCGCTACCGAGGCACGCAAGGCTTTACGCGCCGGTCTACATGTTCTCCTTTACAGTGATAACGTTTCACTGGAAGAGGAAAGGGAGTTGAAGGAGTTGGCTTACACGTCCGGACTGCTGTGTATGGGGCCGGATTGCGGGGTAGTCAACCTGAATGGTGTCGGGCTGGCGCTGGCCAGCGTGGTGCGCCGAGGACCCGTCGGGATCGCCGGGGCTTCGGGGAGCGGCATTCAGGAAGTTGCCGTACTGGTCGAACGGTGGGGGCTTGGTGTGTCCCAAGTCATCGGCGTCGGCGGGAGAGACCTGAGTGATGCCATCGGTGGCCTGATGATCGAGATGGCTTTTGACGCGCTGCATGCCGATCCTGATACCAAGGTGATCGTTCTGGTGTCTCGGGCCCCCGGTTCCGAGGTTTTGCCAAAGCTTCTTGCTCGAATCCGTGGATGTCGCAAACCGGTAGTAGCGTGTTTTAACGGTAGCGATCCGTCCATCCTCAAGGCAGCCGGAGTCTACGTTGCCGCGGACCTTGAGGACGCTGCCGCACAGGCCATGTTCCTGGTATTGGGTGACGAATCCGGCAGCCTGCTGGCCTCACGTTCAGTCGACCTGGCAAAAGAATTGCTGCAAAAAGAGATTCGCGGTTTGCAATCCTCGCAACGTTTCGTTCGTGGTCTTTTCTGCGGCGGCACCTTAGCCGGGGAATCCCTGCGTATCCTCACTTCGGCGCTGGGTCCGATCCATTCCAACATCCCGCTTAGTCCCGAAATGATGCTGGATGGACGGGAGTGTAGTTATGAGCACAATCTGGTGGATTACGGAACTGAAGAGTTCACAGTCGGTCGTCCGCATCCGGTGATTGACCCGCAACTCCTGCATGAGCGTCTGGTCAAGGAAACGAAAGATCCTCAGGTGGCAGTCATTCTCCTGGACATCATACTGGGGCCAGCCATGCACCCGGATCCAGCGGGTGAATTGGCACCCCTGATCGTCACCGCGAAGCTCCGGGCTACCGAAAAGGGACGCTACCTTTCGGTTGTCGCATCAGTATGTGGGAGCGATGGCGATCCGCAGCGTTTGTCTGTTCAGGAAGAGAAACTGCGGGCGGCTGGCGTCGTGGTGCTGCCATCGAATGCGCAGGCGGCCCGGTTGGCGGCCTGTATTGTGCAACGCCGGGTCGAACTGCCCACGGAAGGCTCAGTGCCGGATATCGGGAAACAGCAACCGGCGTCAACCCCACCCTGTGCAACGGTTGAGGTGCATACAAAGCGCATCAATGAACTATTCGGACAGGAACTTCAGGTCATCAACGTTGGCTTGACGCGCTTCGCTGAAGCCGTGCAACAGCAAGGGGCCAAAGTGCTGTCGCTGGAGTGGCGTCCACCGGCCGGAGGCAATGCCGAATTGGCCGCATTATTGGAGAGTCTGGGCGGTGCATGATCGATACGATCAGTCATGCAATCGAATAATCATTAATGGGTTACTTAGTTTAAGGAGAGAGATTCATGTCGGTAATCAGTGATAGCAAGAGCATTGGCGAGCGCATTGAGGATGCTAATCGTCGTGCAATAGATATTTTGACTAAGGCACAGCCGACCTGGATCGACGTCATGCCAGCCCGGGACTTCATTCCCGGTTTCAAAGAGAACCTTATCCTTTTCGCAGGACCTCCACTGGATCCGCGTAATGCCATGAAACCAGTCAAAACCTCCATTTCCGGTGCTGCGGTACAGGAAGGTCTGGCAAAGACTCTTGAAGAGGCGTGGCAGATGGTGTTGCGTGGGGAAATTATTCTCGGTGCTGCGAACGACTACAAATCTGTGGGCGGAGGGCTCGGCCCGATTACTGCAACCACACCGGTACTGGTTGTGGAAGATACCCTGTCCGGCTCACGCGGTTGCTGCACTATCTACGAGGGCGCTGAGGCCGAGTTGCTACGATGGGGACACTATACGCCGACAATTGCCGATCGTCTGACGTGGTTCAAGGACGAACTCGCTCCAGTCCTCAGTCAAATGGTTCGCGGCATGGGCGGTCTAAATGTCCGCAATATCATGGCTCGAGCCACCGGCATGGGTGACGAAAACCACTTCCGCAATGTCGCTTCCAACGCTCTGATCATGTTCCAAATGATGCCGGCGCTTGTTGAACTCCCCCTTGATCATCAAGTGTTGAAGCGGGTCATGCGTTTTCTGGGTGGCTATGAGCGGTTTTTCCTGCATGTTTTACTGGGCGGCGCCTCTGCCGTCATGGATGCCATCAAGGGGATCGAATGCTGTACGCTTATGACGGCGATTGGCGGAAACGGCCACGAATTCGGGATGAAGTTTGCCGACACGGGGGAGCAGTGGTTCATTGCCAAGGGTCCCAAGATGTCAGGAATCTATCTCAACCCAAAATGGACCGAAGACGACGTGTGTCCATACATCGGGGACAGTTGTATGGTCGAGGCCTACGGGTTTGGCGGACTTGCAGCGGCAGCTGGGGCGGCCGTGGTGCGCATGACCGGCGGTAACTACGGTGACGCACTGAAGCGAACCGAGGAGGCACGACAAGTATGTTTGTCTTCGCACGATTGGGCACCGATTCCATGGCTCAATTTCCAGGGTCCACCCTGCGGTATCGATATGCGGAAGGTGGTTAGTACGGGGATCGCCCCGATTATCCATGGAGGAATGGCACACGTCGACGGCGGACAGGGCGGGGGGGGGTACTGCCGCCTGCCGATGGATTGTTTTGTCCAGGGACTGCGTGCCTTCGCCTCAAATCGCGGACTTTGAGGCATGAGAAGGTAAGCGTTAACTGCTGCCTCTGTCCATATTAGTGATGGGGCGGCGCATGAAAAACCAGATTGGGGTAGCGTATGAAAATTCTTGTATGTAACGTAGGTAGTACATCACTCAAATACCAGATATTCGAGATTCCGGGTGAGCGCCAATTGGCACACGGAGGGATGGAGCGTATTGGCAGCCCGTCCTCAAATTACCGCCATCGCGTTGCGTCGGAACCGGAAGTCAATGCCGCAGAACACATGCCGGATCATCGCGCCGCGATCCAGCGCATGATTTCTCTCTTGTGTGATCCGCAGGTGGGTACTCTGGCAGACCTTAGTGAACTGGACGGCATCGGGTTCAAGGTGGTCGGTGGGCGAGGGGTAAGGGGCGCAACCATTCTGGATGAACAGGTTCTTGCAGCCATGGCCGAATACATACCACTTCTGCCGGCTCATAATCCTCCGTATATCGCTGCGATACGGCAATTTCGCAATATTCTTCCGGATGTTCCTCTCGTCGGCTTGTTTGAAACGGCCTTTCACGAAAGCATGCCGCCAAGAGCATATCTCTATTCCGTGCCGTATGAGTGGTACGAGAACTACGGAGTTCGCCGGCTCGGATATCATGGGGCTTCGTTTCGTTACATTTCGGAGCGGGTGCCCCAAATGTTGGACCGGCCGCCGGAGTCCCTCCGCATAGTGGCCTGTCATCTGGGTGGAAGTTCCTCTGTCTGTGCCATTCAGGGCGGAAAATCCATCGATACGAGTATGGGCATGTCGGCGCAAGCGGGCCTCCCCATGACGAATCGTTGCGGTGACGTTGACCCCTTTGTGCTGCCGTATGTCATGGATCAGACCGGGTTGTCCACGGAGGAAATCCGAAAGGTTCTCGTGACGCGTGGCGGATTGCTTGGAATCTCTGGCGTCAGTGGTGATGTTCGAGACCTGGAGATTGCCGCCGCCAAGGGTGACGATCGGGCACGGCTGGCTCTTGAGGTTTATGTGTATGCGGTGAAGAAATACATCGGCGCCTATGCGGCAGCGATGGGCGGGCTTGATGTTATCGCTTTCTCCGGGGGAATCGGCGAAAACGGGATCGAAATACGGCGTGAAATCTGCAATGGCCTCGATTTTCTAGGCGTAGATCTCGACGAACAGAGAAATCAGGTCCGCAAGACCGAGGCAATCATCTCCAAGGAGGGGGCGAAAGTTTCGGTGGTCGTTGTTATTGCGAATGAGGAGATTGTGGTGGCACGGGAAACAGCACGGGTCATCGGCGAAAATCGTCAGTAACGTAATTTGATGATCAGCACAAATGAAGTATCCGCCTCTGGGGGTACGACTCTCAAGAGTGCGGCGGATCAGGGCGCTCCCCCTTCGTTCTATTCGGCACGACAAATAGGATCAATAGTCCGGGATATGCTTGCCTTGCCGGGATTCGCGGGGACTGTTCTGGCCGCTCCTTCCGGTGCGATCTATCTTTCCGTAGCCGAAGGAGAACTTATTTGGATCTGCCCCGAAAAACTCCCTCTCCACCGACGCTGTATTCAAATGCCCTTGATGCCAAAAGTGCTTGTCGGAGAGAAATGTTTCTGGCAGTTCCCTTGTTTGAACTTCAGCCATGGCTCTTTCATTGATTTAAGTAGGGCCAGTGAGTGGGCTCCCCTTGAATCAACACCCCGGAAACTGGTTTCGCTGACCGAACTGTGGGCCCGTTATCGCCACCTGCTTGGTATGCTCGAACTAATGGATGTTAGCGAGGGTATGGGAAGGGCTATTTCGCTGAATTGTGCTCTGGCAGAAGGCAGTATCCCTCCTCAATTTTCCCCCGAATCCTTCATGGGTCGTGTCCAGGGTTTGGTTTTGGGACTAGCTCATGCTTGCCTGGACCAAGACTTTCCTTGTATTACGCGTATTGGAGGAAAAATTATTGGGCTGGGACCTGGCCTGACTCCGTCGGGAGATGATTTCCTAGGAGGGGTATTGTTTGCCGTGCGATCTTTACATCAGACTTTCCAGAAAGATTTCATCTGGGATAAGAATACGGTTGATGAACTTTTAGTCTGTGCCAGAACTCGGACACATCCGATAAGCCACGCCATTTTGAGTGATCTTGCTCTCGGCCATGGGCCGGAACCGCTTCATCAATTGGTGGGCGGATTGCTGGAAGGAAAGGATTCCGATGCGGTCATGGAAGCAGCATTACGGGTCGCAGCCATCGGTCATTATTCCGGATGGGATATGCTGGCGGGAATTATGACAGGATTGTTGATAGTGAAAAAGAAGGCATTGGAACAGGGGGAGGGATAGCCTGTGTCCCTATTCGCGTGCTCAAAATGGCGGTGCCATGAAAATCCATAGAGGTTGAACATTTTGTTTCTTTACCAGCTAGCACTGGCAACACTCCCCATTCTTTGGTTGTTGTTGAGCCTCGGTGCTTTGCAGCTTGCGGCCTGGAAATCCGCTGTGATCGGCCTGATTTTGGCGGCAGGGTTGGCATTGT
>JAIFKU010000158.1 GCA_020049495.1 Accumulibacter sp. | reverse complement strand
CAGATTCAGGAACTGGCTTTCGGTCACAGTGTTGCGCTGTATCCGGGAGGAAAAAGCTTTCCTGCATCAACAGATCAAGAATCCTTGATGGGGGTGCGGTGCATGTCTGCACCGTACTGCCTCGTGATGTTGAATCCGAGATACTTCAAGGACTATGCCCGCGAAGTACAGATCGTCATGGGAAAAGTCGACGATCCCAGCACGATTGCGGCCCTCGTTGATATCAACGCTACCGGAGTTGTCCGTCTTGTCTCGGCTTATCGTCGGATAGGCCGCGCTGAGTTTGCTGAGGGCATCCTACGGCAACTCTCCGGCCTGAAAGCGCAGCTTCAGTGGAGACTCATGCCCGCTGGCGGGCGTGATGTCGAAACTAAAACGACGCTCAACGTCGATGACGACCCTTTTGCCGGCGAACCTGTGTATCAACTCGGTACTCCGGGTAGATCTCCGCTATACAACCGGATCAAAGTTCTTTGGGCACAACATCGTGAAGCCGTGCTGGCAAACCGACCACTGCAGTCCAGGGTAGAGATGTCGCTTGATGACTATCTGGCACGTGTTGAAGCCATACGGGTTGAGGATGCATATCACAGTCTCTCCATTGAGCGCTACCGCGTGACGCCAGAGCTCATTCGCAGAGTCGCTGAGGAGCAGTGGGATCCCGCTGGCAATCCACAAGACCAACGCCAGATCGATGCCATGGCTGCGCGCGGCTATCTGGATGCATTCCAGTTAGTCAAGGAGGATGCTGGTCAGGCGTTTGCGAAGAGAGCCTCAACACCTGGTTTCGCTGCTCAGTTATTCAACGAGCGACATCAGGCGTGGTTCCAGAAGCTGTTTGGCCCATCTGTGGATGCAGGCATCCTCGAGCGCAGGGATCTGGTGGGCTATCGTCGTCACATGGTCTTCTTGCGGGGCTCGTTGCATGCTCCACCACACTTCGACTATGTACGAGATGGAATGGAAGCGTTACGTGATTGCCTGGCCGAGGAAACCGATGCGTTTGTAAGTGCAGTGCTGGGTCACTGGCTATTCGGCTTCATACATCCGTATATGGATGGAAATGGACGCATGGCTCGTTTTACAATGAACCTGATGCTTGCCTCGGGAGGGTACCCTTGGACAGTAATTCATGTTGAGGATCGAGCTGCTTATATGGCGGCGCTCGAAAAAGCCAGCGTCGATGATGATCTAGTAACGTTCTCAAATTTCGTCGCGGGTTCCGTGCGCGCAAGCCTATAAACACTGAGAAAACCGTATACCATCATGCCGAATAAATACTGAGGAAAACGAAGCGCGGATTCGCTAAAAACATTATTTTATAGCAACGTCTGGCAATTTCTGGCAGCACCAAGCAGAACCTGATCATGGTATTTTTATCGGTGTTGTCAAACATATTCAGTGTGCATTACTGAATAGATAGTCACCTGTAGAAATGGTGTGAAAGATTCTGGCTTAATTCCCGGGATTCATCTCAAGTCGCCAATCGGACAAGTTCCTCTTCGCCCCCATACCACAATTTCGAATGGCAACTTATGGACCGCGAACTCAATGAGTATTTCCGGCCACAATCGGCCATTTATCGCGCCAGAAACGGTGTCTTTTGAGCGGCAGGTTACTGGCGCTGAACGGTCGTCCCAGCTATTTCCGCGAAATTGTCAACTCCGTAATTTCCGCAGTATTCTGCACAAACTACGGATGTACAATCGATGTGTCGGCGCGCGTTTAAAAGTGACCAGCTGTGCGCGTTGAATTTTGACCAGGGGCGATAGCCGCCTGTCATTGGCATGGCTGTGGATAAGTGTAGCCCAGACTGTGCTGGTCTGAGACATATTTCTGTGTAGTAACACGAAATGGAGTTCCCTCGAGATGCGCTGGGAAAGCCGTGGAGGGCGTAGCCCGGAGCGGATTTCCCAGCGCGGCGGACTCTCAGGATGGCGCCACCTTCTCGGCCGGTTTATCTTTCTTGCTCTGCTCCCGCGCCTTGATTCGGGATTTGGCCGTCGCGGTACTGTGCCGGAACCGATACGACTCGTTGCCCGTTTCAACGATGTGGCAGTGATGCGTTAGCCGGTCGAGCAGCGCCGTCGTCATCTTGGCATCACCAAACACACTGGGCCATTCGGCGAAGGTCAGGTTCGTGGTGATCAGTACGCTGGTGTGCTCATAGAGTTTCGACAGTAGATGGAAGAGCAAAGCCCCGCCGGCCTGGCTGAAGGGCAAATAGCCCAGTTCATCAAGGATAACGAGGTCCATGCGCATCATGGCCAAGGCGATTCTGCCGGCCTTGCCGGCGACTTTCTCCTGTTCGAGCGCATTGACCAAATCCACGGTCGAGAAGAAACGTACCCGTTTCCCCCAATGGCTGATCCCCGATACGCCGAGCGCCGTCGCCAGATGGGTCTTGCCCGTACCGGTGCCCCCGATCAGCACCACGTTGTGCGCTGATTCGGTGAAGGAGAGATCGGCCAGTTGCTTGATCAGGTTCTGATCGACCTTCGATTGCTCGAAATCGAAGCCGGCCAGATCACGGTGTATCGGGAATTTGGCGACATGCATCTGGTAGCCGATCGAGCGCATAGCCCGGTCGGTATGCTCGGCTTGCAGAAGGTGCTCGATCAGCCAGCCCGACGCCGCCAGCCCACTCGACGGACCCTGGGCCACCAAGTTATCCCAGGCGGAGGCCATCCCCTGCAAACGCAACGCTTTGAACTCAGCGATAAGGTCACGCATGATCGGCCACCTCGTCGCGCAGACGGTCGTACCGCCCCGTATCGGCAACCGGTTCCTCGCTGACCTGCAAGGGCGAGTCGATGGCCTTGGGCATTGGCGGCGACTTCAGGCGATTGAGCATGTTCTCGACATGCTCGGCACTCGGTGCCCCGGATTCAAGGACCAGTTCCACCGCCACCAGCACATGTTCCAAACCCGCTTTCGGAACTTCGGCCAGAACCTTGGCCATCATCCGATCGCCCCCTTCGCGCCGAAGCAGGAGCGTACGCAGGCGTTGCAGCGGCGCTGGCATATCGGCAAACGGTGCGCCGTTTCGCAAGGCGCCCGGCTTGCGCTGAATCAGCGGGATGTAGTGCTGCCAGTCGTAGAGGGTCTCTTTACGGGCAAAGCTGCGCAAATGACTGGCGACCAGCGCGTCGTGGGCGACGAGATCAATGCGCTCCGGGTAGACGCGTAGGCTGACGATCTGGCCCACCAACTCACAGGGCGCCGAGTAACGGTTGCGATCCAGAATCACCAGGCACGTGCTGGAGACCTTGCCCATCGTTTCGACGTAACCATCGAAGGGGGTGATCATCGGCATCAGGCTGGGCTGCTCGTGCTCCAGCATCTCGGCAACGGAGAGTTCCTCGTACTCGGTATGCGCTAATTCATGCCACAGCGTCCGGCAGCGTTCCAGGAGCCAGACATTGAGTTCGGCGAACGAGCCAAAGCGTTCCTTGCCTGCGTCCTGCCAGATCCGTCGGCGACTGTCCTGGACATTCTTCTCGACAACGCCTTTCTCCCAGCCTGAGGCGACGTTGCAGAAATCCGGATCGAACAGATAGTGCGAGGCCATGGCCGAGAAGCGCGTATTGACGAGGCGTCCCTTACCTTTCTTCACCTTGTCGACCGCCGTCTTCATGTTGTCGTAGATGCCGCGCCGCGGAATCCCACCCAGGGCAGTAAAAGCCCGCGTATGCGCATCAAACAGCATTTCATGGCTCTGCGTGGGATAGGCCGACAACACGAAGGCCCGGCTGGCGCAGAGCTTGAGGTGGGACGCCAGAATCTTGCGCCACACGCCACCGATCAGGAGATGCTCTTCGCTCCAGTCGAACTGAAAGGCTTCGCCCAGTTCAAATTTGAGCGGCACATAGGCGTTGACGACAGCCCTCCCGCCTTCTAATCGCCAGCGTCGGACAAACTCAGTGACGCGGCTGTAGTCGCCCGTAAAACCGGCGGCCTGGAGTTCACCAAACAGCTTCAGTGCGCTGCGCCGGTCGCGTTTAGGGCGATGGGCATCGGTTTCCAGTGCTTTGAGAAGTTGCGCGGCGTAGGGCGCAATCTTGGTCTCGTGGCACGGACGCCGGTAGGTCGGCTCAGTGCCTTCCGCCGTCTTCAGCCACCGTTTGACGGTGTTCCGGCAGAAACCGGTCTTCCTCGAAATCTCGGACAGCGATACGCCATCCCGATAAAACAAACGCCGAACTCTTCCTAACTCTTTCATGGTGATCATCTCCTAAAGTCCTGCTCAAAAAACAAGCAGTCAGGTTAATCACCCTGGTCAATTTTGAACGCGCATAACTCCGTTCAAGTGGTCAATATTCGGCACGCGTCAACAATTGATGATGATCCGGATGTGCTGCGGGCTACAGCGCGCATCCTGGTGCAGGCGGGCTACCAGGTAATTACCGGAGTCAACGCCGCCGAGGCGGTTGAACTTACGCGACGCCATTTGCCTGCGATACTTTTGCTTGACGTGATGCTGCCCGATGGCGATGGGGTCGAGGTGGCAAAACGACTGAAGAGCGAGCCGGCGCTGGCAAGCGTTTGCGTGATTCTGCTATCCGGAGCTAAGACATCGAGCGAAGATCAGGCCGCTGGTTTGGATGCTGGTTTCGCCGATGGCTATATCGTGCGACCGTTCAGCAAGCCAGAGTTCCTTGCCCGTATCGATGCGATGCTGCGCCTGCGTTCTGTACAAGTGGAACTCGAACAGCATCGCAACCACCTCGAACAACTTGTCTCTGCTCGTACCGCCGAACTGTCAGTCGCCAAGGAAGCCGCTGAAGCCGCCAACTTGGCCAAGAGCGCATTTTTAGCCAACATGAGCCATGAGATCCGCACGCCAATGAACGCAATCGTCGGCATGGCCCATATCCTCCGTCGTAGTAACGTCACTCCGATGCAAGCTGATCGCCTCGATAAAATCGACTCGGCTGCCCAACACCTGATTGAAATCATCAATAGCATTCTTGATGTCTCCAAGATTGAAGCCGGTAAATTCAACCTGGAAGAGGTACCCGTATCCATCGACAGATTGATGAACAACGTTCATTCACTCATTGCCGAACGTGCTCAAGCCAAAGGTCTCACCTTTCAGATTGAAATGGACCCCTTCCCTGATCACCTTTATGGCGATACGACTCGGCTACAGCAAGCTTTACTCAACTACGCGACCAACGCGTTAAAGTTTACCGACAAGGGATGCATCGTCCTGCGTGCCCTCAATCAGGAAGAGATCGATGAAAGTGTAACGGTACGATTTGAAGTTCAAGACACGGGTATTGGCATTCCCCCTGAAACCCTTACACGGCTTTTTAGTACATTTGAGCAGGCGGACAATTCGTCGACTCGCAAATACGGTGGCACAGGACTTGGATTGGCCATAGTTCGACGACTGGCCGAATTGATGGGCGGTGAAGCCGGAGTTGAAAGTACACCGGGGGTCGGCAGCACCTTCTGGTTCACTGCCCGTCTGAAGAAGATAGAAATTCATCAATCTACCCATTCAACAGCGTCAAATAAAGAGGCCGAGCAGTTGATCAAGCAGCACTTTCAAGGGTCTCGCATTCTGCTCGTTGATGATGATCCAATGAATCTCGCCGTGACCCAGATCTTTCTTGAAGAGTCCGGGCTTCGTGTGGATACCGCTGAAGATGGCATCGAAGCCGTCCGTCTGGCGGGAAAAACGGCTTACGCCCTCATCCTCATGGACATGCAGATGCCTAAACTGGATGGTTTGCAGGCTACCCGACAGATTCGGGAATTGCCGGGCCACCGGGAGACGCCGATTTTGGCGATGACTGCGAATGACTATGGCGAGGATAAAGCTCGCTGCCAGGAAGCCGGAATGAACGATTTTATTACCAAGCCTTTTGATCCAGACTTGCTGTTTGCAACGTTACTTAGATGGTTGCAGCCTAAGCGCGGATAGCCAACGCGCTTTCTTCAAACTCACATTCCTAAGTAGTTCCCGCTGTTTTTTGCGGAAACTACGTATGTACAGGCGACACCAACTCTGAGACGATGCGTTATCCTTATTGCGGCTGTTGCAGCAGCCAAAATCGTTCCTTATGTCGTTGTTATGCGAGGACTGTAATGAAACCTGATTTCACCGTCTTCATCGTTGATGACTCCGATTGTGACTGCACTATTCTCGAATCTGCCCTGAGCAAGAAGGGCCGAGTCGAATCTTTCGCGACGGCCGAAGACTGCGCAAACGTCTGAATGACGCTGTCCGCTATCAGTGGGAAGGATTTGATGATGTCATTCATTATGCATAGAATATTTTTCCGTCGGATTTCATCGCTGGCATTGTTGTTCTTCATTTATGCCAGTTCTCTTCTGGGTCAAACCACTTCTTTAGTTCAACCGCAGACCCTTTCCGGGAACATTTTGCTGCTTTATTCCTACGGCCACGGCGGTCGCGGAATAGCGGTATTCGACGATGGTTTTATTTCGACTTTAAGTGCCGCCGGCGTTGATTCCAACAGTCTCTACTTCGAATATCTGGATCTGGAACGCAACAAAGCCGACGCACAATACCGTTCACGCATACAAGATTTGCTGCGAAGAAAGTACGCTGATCGCCACATTGATCTGGTGATCACGGTGCAGCAACCGGCGCTGGGATTTCTCCTCAATGAGGGGCAAACCATTGCTCACGACGCGCCGGTCATTACTGTTCAGGCGCCAACTCCAACCACGCCCGAAGCCGGCGACCGCAAGATTCACAGCCAGTTGGCCCAGTTCGATATCAAGGGTACCCTGGGCAGAGCGTTGGACCTGTTTCCGAAGACGCAGCGTGTGGTCTTTGTCTCGGGAAGCAGTGAAGCGGATCGGAAAATGGCGGCTGATGCGGCAAGCATAGCTTCCCCGTGGCAGGGCAAGCTGGAGCTTGAATTCACTGTCGGCTTGTCACTCAAAGCCATCTTGCAGCGGGTTGCAACGCTCCCTCCCAATACCATCATCTTGTTTACCCAGTACAACCGGGACACTGACGGACACATTCGAGCCTCCTACGAAGTGGAAGGCATGGTCGTAAAATCAGCGAATGCGCCCGTATTCGGGCTTTACGATTTCAACCTTCGAAACGGCGGTATTGGGGGGGCAGTTGTCAGCGTCAAGAAACTTGGCGAGAGTACCGGACAACTGGCGCTCGACCTCTTGCAGGGAGAACTGAAGCTGACGCAGTCTGTCACCAACACCAGCAATGATGTGATACCAATGTTCGACTGGCAGCAGATAAAACGCTGGGGGGCCGACCCGAGCGTATTGCCCGCCAACACGCTGTTTATCAATCGACCGCCGACACTGTGGGGGCAGTACAAGGAATACGTCATTGTTGTAACACTAACGATACTTCTTCTCTCCGTCCTAATCATTTCCCTGATTTACCAGAACCGCCAGCGTCGCTTGGCAGAAGCGCACTCGCGATTGTTGGTTGAAGAAGCTCCGGACACCATTCTGGTGCTGGATGCGGATACACGGCTTGTTATTGATGCCAATCCTAGTGCAGAAAAGCTATTTGGATGTTCACGTGCCGAACTGCTGAAAGGAGGGTTATTCAGGTTTTATGACTCGAATCAACCTGATGCCGCATCAATAGAAGTGACGAGAGAGACTAATTTTAAGCGCGCCCTATCAGGAGAACGTATCCAAGTGGAACGTGCTTTACGCTCTTTCGACGGTCGAAATCTATTCTGTGAATTACGACTCAGCAGACTTCCTCACAAGCGTCACCAATTACTACGGATCAGCATCCTTGATATAACGCAACGCAAGGAAGCCGAAGATGCATTGCAGGACAATTATGAAGTGCTCAACAGTGTTCTGACAACGGCACGTGATGGATTCTGGCGCGTGGATTTTCAGGGCTGTTTATTGGGTGTCAATCCGGCTTATTGCCGTCAGTCAGGTTACAAACGGGAAGAATTGGTCGGGATGCGCGTTTCTGACCTTGAAGCACTGGATAGATCTACCGATATCGCCCAGCGCATTGAACGCATCATCAAGGATGGAAGCGATTTTTTTGAAAGTAAGCATCGTCGTAAAAACGGATCAATCTGGGATGTTGAGGTCAGCATTACCTACCATGCTTCGAAGGGCGGAGAGTTTTTTGTATTCTTGCGCGACATCACCGAGCGCAAAGCTGCAGAAGTCGAACTCGAAAAACACCGCAACCACCTTGAAGAACAGGTCAGTTTGCGCACCCGTGAGCTGGAGCTGGCCAAAAATTCGGCCGAATCAGCCAATCTGGCCAAGAGTGTTTTCCTGTCCAACATGAGCCACGAAATTCGCACGCCGTTAAATGGCATCATCGGCATGGCGAATATCCTCAAGCGCGAAGGCGTCACCCCCAAGCAGTCTGACCGCCTCGCCAAGATCGACACCTCGGCCGAACACCTGCTCAGTACCATCAACGACATCCTCGACCTCTCCAAGATCGAAGCCGGGAAGGTCGTACTGGAGGAAGCACCGGTTAGCATTGACAGCCTGCTTGCCAACGTCAAATCGATACTGGGCGCTCGTGCCCAAGACAAAGGTCTCCTCCTGCGCATCGATACAGATTCCCTGCCGCCCGGCCTGCAAGGTGATCCGACACGACTGCAACAGGCGCTACTCAACTATGTGACTAACGCCATCAAGTTTACCGAAACCGGCAGCATCACCCTGCGCACTTTTAAGCTGGACGAAAATGCGGAATCCGTAGACGTCCGCTTCGAGGTTCAGGATACCGGGATTGGCATTGCCCCAGAAACTCTCTCCCGACTGTTCACCGCCTTTGAACAGGCGGACAACTCGACGACGCGCAACTATGGCGGAACCGGACTGGGACTGACGATCACCCGGCGCCTGGCCGAACTGATGGGTGGCAAAGCCGGGGTTGAAAGTACGCCGGGGGTCGGCAGCACCTTCTGGTTTACCGCACGACTGATAAAGACAACAAGCTTGGGAGCCAAACCTCTGCCAGCCATCACCGACGCCGAGAAGATTATTCGCCAACACCATCAAGGTCGCTGCATCCTGATTGTCGATGATGAACCGTTAAACCTTGAAGTGGCGCAATTCATTCTCGAAGATGTCGGATTGGCTGTCGATACTGCAGAAGATGGTCTTCACGCTCTCGGCAAAGTCCGTGAAAACTCCTACGCTGCCATCCTGATGGACATGCAGATGCCGAATCTGGATGGGCTCAAGGCGACGCAGCAGATACGTAAACACCCCGGCTGCCAGGAAACTCCGATTCTGGCCATGACCGCCAATGCTTTTGCCGAAGACAAGGCCCGCTGCCTGGAGGCCGGGATGAATGATTTCATCGCCAAACCGTTTAACCCAGAGGTGCTTTACGCAATTTTGCTCAAGTGGCTGGAGCGACGCTCTGATTACTCGAATGATCGTCGTGTCCGGAATGACCGCATCGGAGACTGAAGCAGACCGACGGTTTGCACACGTCATCAGGCAGCAAAGGGTCGGGACCGGCTGTAGCGTGAAGTTTGGAGCGGTCATTCGGAGTGATTACCCAGTCGATGACTGCTGACCTGCCGATAGTTGACCTACTTGGGTCGGGCAGCCAAAGGCGGTTTTGGCCAACGACTTGCCAGTGGTCTCTCGGCAGGGTATGCCCGCTCCACTCTGAACCTGCCGCTGAGGCCGTCGAGGGGTGGATGATCGCAGAGGGCACAATGTACTCAGTCGGATTCCTAAACAGCGGTCATTGGGATGGCATCGCTGGAACTCTTGACATTTCTGAACTTGGCGATGCGTTTGGTACGAAGTTACATTAATACGTTATCCATTGACATATGACGATAAAACGAAACATACTTGCACTGTCATGTCATCCGACAATCACACCAGAAAACTCCTTCGTCTGGTGCGCCAGAAGGGCGTGCTGCGCTCCCGCGATCTACACTCAATCGCCATACCCCGAATCTATCTTTCACGTTTGATCGCCGCTGGCCAACTGGAACGGGCAGGGCGGGGACTATATCGACTGCCATCAGCGCCCATGTCGGAAAACGAGAGCATGGTCACCATCGCGACGCGTGTTCCCCAAGCGGTTTTCTGCTTGATGACCGCACTCCAGTTTCATGAACTGACCACTCAACTACCTCGCCAAGTCTGGATTGGCATGCCTCGTGGCAGTCATGCACCCAGGATCGACTATCCGCCACTGAAGATGATTCAGTTTTCTGGCGACGCCTATGAGGCCGGAGTTGAAGTTTTCGTACGTGACAAGGTGAAGCTTCGAGTTTATAGCGTCGCCAAGACCATCGCCGATTGCTTCAAACACCGAAACAAAATCGGACTTGATGTGGCATTGGAGGCACTGAAAAATGCACGCGCACAGAAAAAGGCTTCCGCTGATGACCTCTGGCACTTCGCCAAGATTTGTCGTGTCGCCAACGTAATGCGTCCCTACCTGGAGGCAATTGGCTAGTTATGTGTTTTTTCTACGGTGCCTTGCGGAGATTTGATCTGTGTATATCCGCGTAAAGTGCGGAGATAATGCTTGCGCTTGCGGAGATTATCCGTGAAAATGTCCGCATCTATTGCGGAGTAAATTGTGAGCACCTATATCTGGCAACGTGCTGATTGGCCAAACTGGAGCATTGATTCTTCCAAGCTATCTGTGCCTCTGGCCACGGTACGTCACGCCCAAGGCAGATTGATTGGGCGAATGGAATCACTCGGGTTCAAACTTCGCGATGAAGCCTGGCTGCAAACCCTCACGCAAGACGTCATCAAGACGAGCGAGATCGAGGGAGAGCGTCTCGATACCGATCAAGTACGTTCATCCATTGCTCGTCGCCTTGGTATGGACATCGGAGCACTGACTCCCTTCGATCGGAACGTTGAAGGCATCGTCGAAGTGATGCTCGATGCTACACAAAACTGCGCGAAGTCACTTACCGTCAAACGATTGTACGGCTGGCATGGCGCACTGTTTCCAACCGGGCGCAGCGGACTATCGAAGATCCGTGTTGCCAAGTGGCGGGACGACTCCGCCGGACCCATGCAAGTTATCTCGGGGCCGATTGGTCGTGAGACAGTTCATTTCACTGCCCCACCTGCAGATCAACTCGGCGCTGAGATCAAGAAGTTCTTAAGCTGGTTCGAGAACGTGGAAGTCGAACTCGATGGGGTGATCAAAGCCGGCTTGGCGCACCTCTGGCTTATTACCCTGCACCCGTTTGACGATGGCAATGGGCGGATTGCACGGGCCGTTGGCGACATGGCTTTGGCTCGGTCAGAACAAACCAATCAGCGCTTCTACAGCCTATCGGCGCAGATTCAACACGAACGCAGCGACTATTACGACGTCCTGGAACGAACCCAAAAGGGGAATATGGATGTCACTGATTGGCTGCTGTGGTTCTTGGCGTGCCTGCAACGTGCGATAGGGCGAGCCGAAGAAACCTTGTCAGTGGTTTTGGCGAAGGCCAGATTCTGGGACCGATTAGCCACATCGCCGATAAATGAGCGGCAGATCAAGGTTCTCAATCGACTACTGGATGGCTTTGACGGTAAACTGACCACCAGCAAATGGGCGAAGCTTTCCAAATGTTCTCAGGACACGGCTTATCGGGATATTCTGGCACTGATCGAATTGGGTGCGTTGAAAAAAGCGGTGGGGGTAGGGCGTAGCACGCACTATGATCTGGTAGTGCCAGAAAACTAAGATTGCTTTCTGCGGCGGAAATCAGGTATGCCGAATGAGAGATGTTCGCAATGAAATGCCGCTTCAGTTGCGCAAATATGGGAAAAATGGCTGTCTGGCAGTGTCAGGCATCAACTGGCTATAACAAGCAACGCCAAGCAAGTTTTGAGCATGGTATTTTCAATGGTATCAGCAAGGTGTAACATGATAATTCATCATTAAATCAATTTGATAGTAGTGCTGTTTACTATTGAGTGGGAATAAAGCAAGATCGGTTTGTACTGTTTAACAACAAAAAGAAACCATTTACGATCCTGCCTGCATCATGCCCGGATGGCGATGACAAGGAGACATAGTGAAAATTATCAGCGTGGAGACAATGCGTCCGCAGGAGCACCCTAATGTGCTGTGGGTCCTGATTCACACAGATGAGGGAATTTCCGGATTAGGTGAGACCTTCTTTGGGGCACAGTCAGCAGAGGCTTACATCCATGAATGGGCCGCCCACAAGTTGCTTGGTAGAAACCCGCTGCAAATAGATCGCATAGCCAAAGATTTGGTCGGGTATCTCGGGTTTCGCAGTTCCGGCGCTGAAATGCGCGGGAATT
>JAIFKU010000098.1 GCA_020049495.1 Accumulibacter sp. | reverse complement strand
ACGAGCCGAGCGAGATCATCGAGTGGTCGAGCGCCAGATCCTTGTTCTGCAGGCGCTTGAGGTAGCGCAGCATTTCGTGTTCGCTGTGGTAGCTGTTGAATACCGGGTGGGTGAGGATAGTGTCGGTGCGCAGCAGGGCTTCGGGCAGGGCCGGGTCGAGTTGCTGAACCTGCGCGTCAAAGCTTTCGATATCCACGGTAATACCGGCAATCAGCTTGATCAGGGCCACCACATCGTCGCGCGTCGATTTTTCGTTGAGGGCGATACCGAGAATGCCGCTGCTGACCTGTCGCAGGTTGTAGCCGGCGCCGAGTGCCGCCTGATAGACCGTGAGTGCGCGCGTACCGAGATCAAGCTGCAGCGTGTCGAAGAAGTGCGTGTTGAGTAGCATGATACCGGCACGCCTGAGCGCCTCGGCGAGGATCGCCGTCAGCCGGTGGATGCGTTCGGCGATGGCGCGCAGTCCCTGCGGACCGTGGTAGACCGCGAACATGCCGGCCATGTTGGCGAGCAGCACCTGCGAGGTGCAGATATTGGAATTGGCCTTCTCGCGGCGGATGTGCTGTTCGCGCGTTTGCAGCGCCATGCGCAGCGCCTTGTTGCCGCGCGCATCGACCGAAACACCGATGATGCGTCCGGCGACCGAACGCTTGTGCTCGTCGCGGGTGGCGAAGAAGGCCGCATGCGGACCGCCGAAACCCATCGGGATGCCGAAGCGTTGCGACGAGCCAAGCGCGATGTCGGCGCCCATTTCTCCGGGTGACTTGAGCAGGACCAGCGCCATCAGGTCGGAGGCCACGGCGGTCACGCCGCCGCGTGACTTGACGGCGGCAATCGGGCCGGAAAGTTCGGTGATTTCACCGCTATCGTTGGGGTACTGGAAGAGGGCGCCGAAAACGTCGTGCTGAGCGGCGTCTTGCGCTGTGCCGAAAACTAGTTCGAAGCCAAAAAATCCGGCACGCGTCTTCAGCACGTCGATGCTTTGCGGGAAGCAGGCGGCATCGACAAAGAAGCGATTGGACTTCGACTTGCTCACGCGCCGCGCCATGGTCATGGCCTCGGCCGCTGCCGTCGCTTCGTCGAGCAGCGAGGCATTGGCCAGTTCAAGACCGGTCAGGTCGATCACCATCTGCTGGTAGTTGAGCAGGGCTTCGAGGCGGCCCTGCGCGATCTCGGCCTGATACGGCGTGTAGGCCGTGTACCAGCCGGGATTTTCCAGCACGTTGCGCAGGATGACCTTGGGTGTCAGCGTGTCGGAGTAACCCATGCCGATCAGCGATTTGTTGATGCGGTTCCTGCCGGCAATGGCCTTGAGTGCGGCGAGCGCTTCCGCTTCCGGTCGGGCCTCGGCCAGTGGCATGACCGCGGGCAGGCGAATCGCCACCGGCACCGTCTGGTCAATCAGTTCATCGAGACTGGCCGCACCAACGGCCGCCAGCATGATGGCCAGGTCTTCATCCGAGGAACCAATATGGCGGGAGATAAACTCGTCACGTTGCTCGAGTACGGTCAGGGGCAGGGTCTGTGGCATGGCGTTTCCGGGGCGGGGTAGTCAGGGAATTCATCGGCAAGGCGAAGCTTTTCTCATCGCTTACTCGGCACTGATGCTGATATAGGCGGCAGCGTCGAGCAGGGCGTCCAGATCGCCGCAATTGCCCGGCTTCATCTTGAACAGCCAGGAAGCGTAAGCGTTCTGATTGACAAGTTCCGGTGCATCGGCCAACTCTTCATTGACCTCGGTCACCGTACCGGCAACCGGCGCATAAACATCGGCGGCGGCCTTGACCGATTCGACGACGGCGGCTTCCTGTTCGGCGGCCAGTTCCTTGCCGATCTCCGGCAGGTCGATGAAAACCAGGTCGCCGAGCAGATCCTGAGCGTGCTCGGTTATGCCGACCGTAATCGTGCCGTCGGACTCCGCGTGAACCCATTCATGGCTCTTGGTGTACTTGAGGTGGCTTGGGACGTTCATGATATCTCCTGAGGAAGTTGGGCTATTGGACAGTCAGGTACGTATTCTGTTGGGTAATGAGTCAGGAATCAGGCGAGGGATTTGCCGTGGCGGACAAAACAGGGTTTGACCACCCTGGCCGACAGCAGTTTGTCGCGAATCTCCACCGTGACCGTATCACCGATGGCCACGCCAAGCGGCAGACGGGCGAGCGCGATCGACTGCTGCAGAGTCGGCGAGTAGGTGCCGCTGGTGATTTCGCCGGCGCCTTGCGCGGTCGCCACCTTCTGATGGGCGCGCAGCACGCCCTTGTCGAGCAGCACCAGTCCGAGGAACTGTTTCTGCTGCGGTCTGGCCAGCAGGGCGGCCTTGCCGACGAAGTCGCGCTGCGCAACGAGGTCTATCGTCCAAGCCAGACCGGCATCGAGCGGCGAGACGGTTTCGTCCATGTCCTGCCCGTAGAGGTTCATCCCGGCTTCGAGGCGCAGGGTATCGCGGGCGCCGAGGCCGATCGGCCTGACGCCGGCAGCGAAGAGGGCCTGCCAGAGTTTTTCGGCGTGGCTTGCCGGCAGGGTGATTTCAAAACCGTCCTCGCCGGTATAGCCCGTGGTGGCGACGAAATAATCGCCAACCGTCACCGAGAAAAAGGGCTTGAGGGCTTCGCTGGCGGCACGGGTTTCGGGCAGGACCTGCCAGACCCTGGCCCTGGCATTGGGGCCTTGCACGGCGATGATGGCCAGCGCATTTTCGCCCGATCGGCGCGGCATGATGGCCACTGCGTACGGCGCTTCGCGCTGCCAATCGGCCAGACGGGCGGCCATCCAGGCCAGATCCTTTTCGGCCGTGCCGGCGTTGATGACAATGCGGTATTGTCCGTCGCAGACGTAATAGACGATGAGGTCATCGACGACGCCACCGGCCTCGTTGAGCATGGCGCTGTACAGCGCCTTGCCCGGCAGTGTGAGCTTGTCGACGTTGTTGGCGATCAGACGCAGCAGAAACGCCTTCGCGTCCGGTCCGCTGACATCGACGGCGCACATGTGCGAGACGTCGAACATGCCGCAGTCGCGGCGCACCGCGTGGTGCTCCTCGATCTGCGAACCGTAGTGCAGGGGCATGTCCCAGCCGCCGAAGTCGACCATCTTGGCGCCGAGGCGGCGATGGGCGTCGTTCAGGACAGTTTTCTGTGTCATATCAATCCCTTGAAAGAAGGTGTTGAAACGTGTTCCAGAAACAAAAAAAGGGCGAACTCAATACGAGTTCACCCCCCTGTCCTTGATACCTGAGAGATTATCGTGACGGCAATAACAACCTGCCACGTTGCCCCATCGGTGGGCGCTTCAAATCAAGCGCCGCTCTCCAGAGTTCATTACACGAACGGTCCTTTTGCCTGAGCGTTTCCGGGTGGATTGCGCCTTCGGCGGCGGGGATTATTACTTCCGCTCTCTCCCGTTCGCGGGCGAACTATAGCGCGAGGAGGGCGAAGACCGCAAGCTGCGGCCAGCTGCGGCCACGACGTGCGAAAGGGCTGGGCATCACTGTGCTATCATCACCGGCTTGATTTTTCACGAATAAGCCCCTCTTTTACATGCTCAATGTCGATCTCCATTGCCATTCCACCGCGTCTGACGGGCTTCTGCCACCCGCGGAAGTCGTACGCCGGGCGGCGTCGAACGGCGTCGATATGCTGTCCCTGACCGATCACGACGATCTGGGCGGGCTGCCGGCTGCGCGATCGGTCGCTGACGAGCTCGGGATGCGCTTCGTCAACGGCGTCGAGATCTCCATCGAATGGGGCGGTTTGCAGGTGCACATCATCGGCTATGCTTTCGCTGCCGATGATCCGGCGCTGAATGACGGTCTGGCGTCCATCCGTTCAGGGCGGATCAGTCGCGCACGGCGCATGGCGACCGAGTTGGAGACAATCGGCATTGGCGGCTGTTTCGATGGCGCCATGCGCTTTGCCGAAAATCCGAATCTGATCAGCCGCGCGCATTTCGCCCGCTATCTGGTTGAAAGCGGTGTGTGCAAGGATGTGCGCAGCGTTTTCGAGTCTTACATCGTGCCCGGGCGCCCCGGCTATGTTGATCACCGCTGGGCGACACTGGAGGAGTCTGTCGGCTGGATCCTTGGCGCCGGCGGTGTGGCCGCGGTCGCTCACCCCGGCCGCTACAAGCTCTCCCGACCAGAGATGCGCCTGATGCTTGACGATTTCAAGCGTTGTGGCGGGCAGGCCATCGAAATCGTTTCAGGAAGCCATTCCGCAGAGAATGTGACCGTCTTTTCCCGTCTGGCGCGCGAGTACGGATTCCTGGCCTCCTGCGGCTCGGATTTCCACGGGCCGGGCGAAAGTTATATTGATCTGGGAAAGCTGGCGCCCCTGCCGCCCGACCTGACGCCCGTCTGGGAAGCATTCAGGCCCTGACATGGCGCGCTACCTTTCAATTCATCCCGATGACCCCCAGCAGCGCCTGCTGGCGCAGGCTGCAGACGTGTTGCGCGCGGGTGGGGTGGTGACCTTTCCGACCGATTCATGCTACGCACTCGGCTGTTGTCTGGGCGACAAGGACGCGGTCGAGCGTATTCGCCGCATCCGCGATGTCGACGAGCGCCATCATCTGACGCTGATGTGTCGCGACCTGTCCGAGATTGCCCAGTTTGCGCGCGTCGATAACGCCCAGTACCGTCTGCTCAAGGCGACGACACCCGGCAGTTACGTCTTCATTCTTGAGGGAACCAAGGAATTGCCGCGCCGTGTGCTGCACCCCAAGCGCAAGACGATCGGGCTGCGGGTCCCGGCGCACACTGTGGCGCAGGCGCTGCTGGCAGAACTTGCCGAGCCTCTGCTGACCTCGACGCTGATGCTGCCCGGTGATGAAAATCCGCTGACCGAAGGCTGGGAGATCCAGGAGCGGCTGGACGATCATCTGGAACTGATTCTGGATGGCGGTTTCTGCGGCACCGAGCCGACGACGGTGATTGACCTCACCAGCTTGCCGCCTGTACTGGTCCGCGCCGGGCGGGGTGCGCTTGAACCTTTTGGCATGGATTGATCGCGACATGGATATTTCTTCAACGGTCCAGACCATTGCCATCTCGGCCTTGCCGGTTATCTTCGCCATTACCCTGCACGAGGCGGCGCACGGCTATGCCGCGCGCCACTTCGGCGACCCGACGGCCTGGCTGGCCGGGCGCATCAGCCTCAATCCGATTCGCCATATCGAATTGTTCGGCACGATTTTATTGCCCCTCCTGCTTTTCCTGGTGGGCAGCCCTTTTCTTTTTGGCTGGGCCAAACCGGTGCCGGTCAATTTTGGCCAGCTCCGTCATCCCAAGCGTGACATGCTGTGGGTGGCCGCTGCCGGGCCGGCGGTGAATCTGTTGATGGCGCTGGGATGGGGCGCAATACTCAAGCTGGATACGCTGATTCCGCTCAATGCCTACAGTCTTCCCCTGGCGAAGATGTGCGAAGTCGGGATCAGCATCAACCTGGTGCTGATGGTGCTCAATCTGCTGCCGCTGCCGCCGCTCGATGGTGGTCGGATCGCAGTGAGCCTGCTGCCCTATTCGCTGGCCGTCAAATTTGCCCGGATCGAACGCTGGGGTTTCATTATCCTGTTGGTGTTGCTGTATTTTCAGATTCTTGATTACATCCTGTGGCCCTTTGTATCCCTGTTCAAAGACCTGATCATCTTTCTATTTCAACTGAACTGACACTATGTACGCACAACGAGTTCTCTCCGGCATGCGCCCCACGGGCAGCTTGCACCTGGGCCACTACCACGGTGTGCTGAAAAACTGGATCACCCTCCAGCACGACTATCCCTGCCTGTTTTTTGTCGCCGACTGGCACGCGCTGACGACGCAGTATGATGATCCGCAGGGCATCGAGAAGGCGACCTGGGACATGGTCATCGACTGGCTGGCCGCCGGAGTCGATCCGCACAAGGCGACACTGTTCATTCAGTCGCAGGTGCCGGAACACGCCGAACTGCATCTTCTGCTGTCGATGATGACGCCGCTCGGCTGGCTGGAACGCGTGCCGACCTACAAGGATCAGCAGCAAAAGCTCGACAGCAAGGATCTGTCGACCTACGGCTTCCTCGGTTATCCCCTGCTGATGAGCTCCGACATCCTGATTTACCGTGCCGACAAGGTGCCGGTCGGCGAGGATCAGGTGCCGCACGTCGAATTCACGCGCGAACTGGCTCGCCGTTTCAACCATATGTACGGCCGCGAACCGGGGTTCGAGGAAAAGGCGATTGAGGCCGTGAAGAAACTGGGCAGCAAGAATGCACGCTCCTACACGCAGTTGCGTACGCGCTTCCAGCAGGACGGCGATGCGACGGCGGTCGAGCGTGCGCAGGCCCTGCTGAGTGAGGCGCAGAGCCTTTCACTGGCTGATCGCGAGCGCCTGTCCGGTTATCTTGAAGGTACCGGCAAGATGATCCTGGTCGAGCCGGGTGCCCTGCTTACCGAAGACTCGAAAATGCCCGGTCTTGACGGCCAGAAGATGTCGAAGTCGTACAACAACACGATCACCCTGCGCGAGGATGAAGCCTCGGTGACGCAGAAGATCAAGCGCATGCCGACCGATCCCGCGCGTGTTCGCCGTACCGATGCCGGCGATCCGGACAAGTGCCCGGTGTGGCCGTTGCACCAGGTGTATTCGGATGCGCCGTGCCGCGAGTGGGTGCAAAAGGGCTGCCGCAGCGCCGGTATCGGCTGCCTGGAGTGCAAGCAGCCGGTCATTGACGGCATCCTGCGCGAACAGGCACCGATGCGCGAGCGCGCCCAGACCTATCTCGACGATCCGACGCTGGTGCGCAACATCATCGCCGACGGCAACCAGAAAGCACGCACGCTGGCACAGGAGACGATGCGCGACGTGCGCTCGGCGATGGGGCTGAATTACAGTTGATCAATACCGTGCAATCGAGGGTTTTATTTTCGTCATGACGAAAGGCTTTCCGTCAAATAGGCGGCCTGCTTTATATTGGGCATCTTGATTTTTGCAGCGAGGTCAAATTGAGCCACAAATTATTGCTTGTCGATTTTGAGAATGTTCAGCAGGTCGATCTGAGTCACCTTGAAGACAACTATCACGTCGTAATCTTTGTTGGTTCAAGTCAGAAGAGTGTTCCAATTGATCTTGTTGCAAGCGCTCAAAAACTCGGAGATCGAGTGGAGTGGCAGCGTGTCGAAGGGAATGGCAGCAACGCCCTTGATTTTTACATCGCTTGCCAACTCGGGCGCGTGATCGAGAAATCCCCGAGTCTTCATTGTATTGTTTTGTCCAAAGACAAAGGTTTCGACCCCTTGCTGCGATACCTGAACAAAAATGGCTTGAAGTGCAAACGCATAAACAGCCTGCTTGAACTTGAACCAAAGACCGCCACCACCGAAGAGCCAAATTACAAACGCGTTTTTGACCTTCTGAGCAAATCGGAAAAGAAGTCGCGGCCTCGCAAGCGAGCAACATTGTCACAACACATTTCTTCAATGTTTCAGAAAAATATTGCCCAATGCGATGTCAATCGAATAATTGACATCCTCTTCGCAAACAAAATGATCTCGGAAACCAACAACACCATCTCCTATGAGTTCTAAGCTGCCCAACCCGGCGGTCGACCTCGTTCCCTCTGGTCGCTGACCACTGCGCGATTAAGCCGCGCCGCGCCGGTTAGCTGTAAGTTGGGCTTCACAACGAGCGTTACGCGTAACGTTTGACTTAACTACGGCAATGCCGTATATTAAAACCATGTTCACGGTCATTGAAACTCCTACATTCGTCCGCCTCGCCAGCGACTATTGGAACGATGAAGATCGAACTGATTTCATCAACTTTATCGCTGGTGATCCTGAAGTTGGAGATGTTGTGCCCGGATCGGGAGGCGTAAGAAAGGTTCGTTGGGGGAGCGCTGGGCGTGGCAAGCGTGGTGGAGTGCGAGTCATTTACTTCAATCGTCTCGCCAACGGAGAAATCTGGTTGTTGCTGGTCTATCGAAAGTCCATGCACGAAAATATTCCTGCACACGTGCTTCGGCAGATCAAGGAGGAAATCGAAAATGCGTAAAGTCAAACAAAACCCTGCCGACCGTCAGCCCCAAATTGACATCGGAGCTGAATTACTAACGTCAGTGCGTGAAATGAAGGCCGATATTCGTGCGCGTGTTCATCGTCCCGAAATTTCCGAGGTTGCGCACGCTCGGTTGGTAGCCGGGCTTTCTCAATCCGCCTTTGCGTTGCTGCTCGGTGTTTCTGTCCGCACACTTCAAGATTGGGAGCAAGGTCGCCGCGAACCATCTGGTGCAGCAAAAACCCTCTTTCGCGTTGCGGAGCGCCATCCTGAAATTCTGCAAGAACTCGCTGCCTGAAGAGGATAGCTCAACCCAACATTTCAACAGACCTGCGCGAAAAGCCGCGCAGGCCGGTTAGCTCGTTATTCAATGAAAAACGAGCTAAGACTTATCTGAGAGTTTGGTCTTTTCGACTTTCGAGAGATTCATATGAAGAAAGAAAAGAAAATTTGGTTTACAGGGCTTAGCAGAACATTATGGATACCAAAATCCATCGAAGGATGGAGTGCCACGGTCGCGGTCATATCTGCTTTATTTCTGATCTTCAAAATCAATAATATCTCTGATGATATTCCTTTCAATCTTTCTCAGCATTGGCCTATGTTGCTAGAATTAGCCGTTGTGGTGGTGGCTCTGTATTCGGTATCCAAGGGCCATGTTGATAAAAAATATTGAAATTCAAGCAAACAAATCATTTCACTGGATTTCGCAAGCAGCGCGAAACCATTGAATTCAATATTAGGCCGAAACAGGAACCATCCGGGGGGCCGCAATGATTTCAAGCTTCTTTTTTGCCTTGGGTGCAGTGTTCATCTGGCTGCTGTTTAAGGGATATTCCACTCAGGAGATCATGGCTCGCGGATGGGGTATCCAAGTGCGGAGATACCGCAGAAGCAGTGAGCCCATAATGTACTGGGTAACATTTTGGACTTATGTCGTAATTGTTATTTTGTGCGCAGCAATGGGTATTCTTATGGCCATCAAAACCATCGCAAATCATGCTGCCTGACTCATCATTCAACACCGGCTGGCGTGATAAAGCCGCGCCAGCCGGTTATTTCATACGTTGAACCTATACATGCCTGATATTCCTGCCATCGAACACGCCGCAGAGCCCTGGACCGAGGGCGTGGAACCGCTCGCCCGGATCTATGGCCAGCCGATGCAGCAGTTGCCGCTCGATCTGTATATCCCGCCGGATGCCATGGCGGTCATGCTCGATGCCTTTGAAGGGCCACTCGACCTGCTGCTCTATCTGATCCGCAAGGCCAATGTGAATGTGCTCGACATTCCGATGGCGCCGCTCACCGTGCAATATCTGACCTATGTCGAAGCCATGCGTTCGCATAATCTCGAACTGGCGGCGGATTATCTGGTGATGGCGGCGATGCTGATCGAGATCAAGTCGCGCATGTTGCTGCCCAAGCCGAGGGTCGTCGAGGGCGGGGAAGTGGAAGATCCGCGTGCCGAACTGGTGCGTCGCCTGATCGAATACGAACAGATGAAACTGGCGGCGCATCGTCTTGACCAAATGCCACAGGCCGAACGTGATTTCGACTGGGTCGAGGTGTGGGTTGAAAAATCCATGCTGCAGCATTTGCCCGAAGTCAGGGCCGAGGATCTGCAGTCCGCCTGGGGCGCCATTCTGCGCCAGGCCAAGCTACATACGCATCATCTGATTCAGCGCGAGGAACTGTCCGTGCGCGAGCACATGGGGTTGATCCTGCGTCAGTTGCGTGATAGTGGTGGCTTTGTCGAGTTTGTCGATATGTTTGATGCTACGCTGGGTGTGCAGGTGCTGGTTGTGCACTTTCTGGCCATGCTCGAACTGGCGCGCGAACACCTGCTCGAAATGACGCAGGCCGAAGCGTTTTCCCCGATTTATGTGAGGTTGGCCGATGGACGAATCAAATCAGGATTTGGGTCGGAGTCCGGATCAGAAGCTGGGTCTGGAACAACAGACGGAAGCGGAACAGCAAGCGGTTCCGATGCAGAGCCCGAATCCGTCTATGCCGGATAGCACCGGATACAGTGCCGGTGAACCCCCGGAGTCCGTTCCGCTTCCGGTGTTGTCGCCGGTCCCATCACCGGAGAACACGGCACAACTGAAGCGGGTGCTGGAAGCCGTGCTGCTGAGCTCGCAGCAGCCCTTGTCCGTGTCCGAATTGAGAAAGATTTTCGTCGAGGAGATCAGTATCGATGTGCTGCGTGTGCTGCTCGACGAATTGCGCGGGGAGTGGGCTGAACGACCGCTGGAACTCCTGCAATTGGCCAGTGGCTGGCGCTTCCGTACGCGTGCCGAGTTTCTGCCCTATCTGGAACGGCTCAACCCGGAAAAGCCGCCAAAATACTCGCGTGCCGTACTGGAGACACTGGCCATCATTGCCTATCGCCAGCCGGTCACGCGTGGCGATATCGAGGATATCCGCGGTGTCACGGTGTCCACCCAGATCATCAAGGTGCTTGAAGAGCGCGGCTGGATTGATGTGGTCGGCCA
Source organism: Accumulibacter sp. (assembly GCA_020049495.1). GTDB lineage: Bacteria > Pseudomonadota > Gammaproteobacteria > Burkholderiales > Rhodocyclaceae > Propionivibrio. The sequence continues at coordinate 22,735 of JAIFKU010000098.1, read as the reverse complement.
CCGCGATACGCCGGGACGCCCGGCGCTGCTGGCTACGACAAAGAAGTTTCTCGACGACCTCGGTTTGCGCAGTGTGACCGAGTTGCCACCGCTCGAGATGATGAATCAATCGCTGGAACTGGCCGATGCCCAACACTAAAACCCGCAGGACTCCATTTCGCCCGGCCACTGGATCGCCTCGCCGCGCACGCGATGCGGCAGCCATTGACGCCGGAAACGCGACGCGTGAAACGGGTGAAACCGCTGCCGAGCCCAAAGCCCGCCGTGCTACCCGCGCCGATCCGACGGAACATTCGAAGCGGGGCCGACACAAGGAATTACCGGGCAAACCCGAACGCTTGCACAAGCTGCTGGCGCAGAGCGGTGTCGGCTCGCGCCGCGAGATGGAGGAGTTGATTGCCGCCGGACGGGTCAGTGTCAATGGCGAGACGGCGCAGACCGGCCAGTCTGCCAGTCCGGGCGACCGCATCAAGGTCAACGGCAAACTGGTGCATCTGAAGTTCTCGAACCGTCTGCCGCGTGTCATCATCTATCACAAGCCCGAAGGCGAGATCGTTTCGCGCGATGACCCCGACCATCGCCCGACGGTGTTTACCTCGCTGCCCAAGATGTCCGGCGGGCGCTGGGTGGCCGTCGGTCGCCTCGATTTCAATACCAGTGGTCTTCTGATGTTTACCACGTCCGGCGATCTGGCCAACCGGCTGATGCATCCGCGTTATAACCTGGTGCGTGAATATGCCGTACGTGTGCTTGGCGAACTGCCTGACGATGCGCGCCAGCGCCTGCTTGACGGTATCGAACTCGACGACGGCCCGGCGCAGTTCGCTACCTTCCAGGATGCGGGCGGCGAGGGTGCCAACCACTGGTATCGCGTTTCGCTGTTCGAAGGTCGGAACCGCGAGGTCAGGCGCATGTTCGAGACCGTCGGCGTGACCGTCAGCCGCCTGATGCGCGTGCGCTATGGCCCGTTCATTCTGCCGCCCAATCTCAAGCGCGGCCAGGTGCTCGAGCTCGGGGAAGCGGAAATCCAGAAACTGCTGGCCGATTTCGGCATGGAAGATGCGGCGCCAGAACGGCCGGCGAGGAAGCCGCGCGAGCGGTAGGGAAAGGCCGATTTATTCGTCACCCCGGCGAAAGCGCCCCGAAGGCAACGGGGCCTTGGGCTCAAGTGCCCTTGGGGTGCCGCGGACCAGTTCGTTGATTCTTCTGGCTTTCGCCGGAATGACGGATTTGGATTGTTCGACGCACCGGGCGCCAAGGCATTGACGCACACGTCCGGACCAGATTGCCGGCCAGATCAGTAAAGCTCGGACGCCAGGGTCCTAATCTGGTTCAGAAAAAAACCGGCTCCGGGTGTCAGGGCGATATCGCGTCGCGTGATGATGCCGAAATTAGCCATCCTCCACGGTATCTCGATAGGTACGATCGCCAGCGCACCCGTTTGCACATAGCATTTCGCCAGGTCCAGCGGTATTACATGCAGATAATCTGTTTCCTGTATCAGACTCAGGATCAAAGACATGGATGTCGCTTCAATGACATCTGACGGGCATTCAAGGCCAGCGTTACGAAACATCGTATCCACACGGTTGCGCAATACGCCGACACGGGATGTCAGTATCCAGCTTTCCTGAACCAGATCCTTTAAAGCGAGATCGCTGCGCGATAAAAGAGGATGCCCATTGCGCGCGACCACGCATTCTATCTCTTCGGACAGATCCTCATAGATGAGACCCGAATCATCTTCCTGCTCTGGAATTCGCGCAATCAAAAAATCAAGCTCGTCTCGGCGCAGACTCTCCAATAGGTCCTTGCTGATGCCGACCTCGACTCCGATAGTGAGTTTTGGCGATACTTTTTTGGTCCTGATTATTGCCTGTGGAATGAGAGTCAATGCTGCAGTGATGATGATACCGATCCGGACCTGACCCGACAGTCCGGCCTTGAGTGCCGCAATTGACTTCTGTCCGTGTTCCAGATTGGCGAGGGCCATCCTTACATGGCTGACCATCGTTGTTCCGTACATCGTTGGTCTGAGCCCCCGGGGCAGGCGCTCGAAAAGCTGAACACCCAGCATGTCTTCCATGTCCTTTAGCATCTTGGATGCAGCCGGGGGGCTCATATTGGTCTCTTGCGCAGCCTGATGAAGATTTCCCAAATCGTTCAAGGCGACTAATAGGACCATCTGGCGGGCTTTAAGTGTCGATTTGATGCGTAGAGCGGCGTTGCTCACATACATGACGATCTTTTCCCTGGCAAACACCCATGAGTTTGATGGCGGATAGAGTTATTAAATTTAATAACAGTAGTCAATATTAATTCATTTGTTTTGTATTCCGCAAACAATTAAAGTCTCGTTAACAAAAGACTTGTTCATGCTTAATGAATCGAAATTAATACTATCTTCGAAATTTATGCTGTTTATGTCGTGTGCCTGTGAGAAAGTGACTCCTGACCTATTGTAATGGGCCTGTGTCGTACGCAATATTTACTCTAGAATACAAAATGTTATCAATATTGAGGGTTTAAAATGAGCGCGAACAAATATCTACAATGGTTGGGCCGTGAGACTCAGTCTGACTGGTGGCATGACTCGGCAATAGTTGAGGAACTGGAAGAAGGCTTGGCCAATGGCGCCGTTGGGTTGACGACCAATCCGCTGCTCATCAAATTATCCCTGTTTGCCAAACCGGATTTTTGGCGGCCTATGCTTAAAGGCATACCGGCATCTCTGACGGCGACACAGAAAGCGGAAGAAATCGCCAGAATCATTACTTCCCATCTTGCCGGAAAACTTTACCCGATCTTTGAAAAGACAAACGGAAATCAAGGATTTACTTGCGCTCAAGTCAATCCGACCAAGGCTGGTGATGCTGCTTTCATGCTTGACATGGCCAGAAGACTGGTCAAGTGGGCGCCAAATATCTGCATCAAGCTGCCCGTCACCGCTGCCGGTCTGGAGGTTCTGGAGGAATGTGTCGCCGAAGGCATGAGCGTCTGCGCCACGGCGTCATTTACCGTGCCACAGGTACTGGCTGTCGCCGAAAGGCATATGAAGGGCCTTGAGCGGGCCGCCAGGAACGGAGTCAAGCCGGGCAAATGCTTTGCCGTGGTCATGGTCGGACGGCTGGATGACTATATAAGGGATGTGGCGCACGATCGGAAATCTGACGTCAGTGAAAGTGACATCATCCAGGCGGGGACCGCCGCCATCAAACGCGCCTACACACTGTTTGCCGAACGTGGCTACAAGGCGATCCTGATGCCTGCCGGCATGCGCGGTGCCTATCATTTGACCGCCCTTGCCGGTGCCGCGATGTCGATGTCGGTGGCGCCAAAGATTGCCGGCATGGCGCTGGAAACACCTCAGCCGTGGATTGAGCATATTCAGGAACCGGTCGCACCTGATGTCATAGCCCGCTTGATGACGATACCCGAGTTCGTCCGCGCCTATGAACCCGATGGCATGAAACCGGAGGACTTCATCACCTATGGCGTTGTCCAGAGAACCTTGTCGCAGTTTGTCGAGGCGGGCTGGCTGCCGATGGAAGGCTATCAGCTTTGATCGCATCGGTCGGGGTAAATGATGTCAGCTCTATTTGATTTGACTGGACGTACAGCACTGATTACCGGTGCTGGCCGGGGTCTTGGTTTTGCCTACGCCGAAGGCCTGGCGGCGGCCGGCGCGGCTGTGGTGATCAACGATCTGTGTGAAGAAAACCTGACGGAAGCGCTTGGCAAACTGCAGGCAAAAGGCTACAAGGTGCGCGGTCTGGCCTTTGATGTCACTGATGAAGCGGCTGTTGCCGCTGCTTTTGCCGCACTTGATCAGGATGCCGTGGACGTCGATATCCTGATCAACAACGCAGGAATCCAGTTCCGCAAACCCTTGGTTGAGCTCGAGTTGAAAGACTGGCAGCGCGTGATCGATACCAATCTGAACAGCGCCTTCATCGTCGGCAAGCAGGCCGCCACGCGCATGATCGCACGCGGACGCGGCGGCAAGATCATCAACATCGGTTCGGTCAACAGCCAGGGTGCCCGTCCTTCGATCGCCCCGTACTGTAGTGCAAAAGGTGGCCTGGTGATGCTTTCCCGCTCCATGGCTGCGGAATGGGCTCAGCACAACATTCAGGTCAACACCATCGGCCCAGGCTATATCCTGACCGAAATGACTCAGCGACTGGCGGACAATCCCGAATTCGACGCCTGGGTGAAAAGCAGCAATCCGGCCCAACGCTGGGGCAAGCCCGAAGATCTGATCGGCACAGCGGTTTATCTGGCATCATCGGCATCGGACTACGTCAACGGACAAATAATCTTTGTCGATGGCGGTTGGCTTTCCGTGTTGTAAAGCGATTGATCGAACGTCTGCCAGAACCTGGCAACGCAAGAACATGACGAATACGTGGTATTAGGAGAACAAAAAATGGCAACAGCGGTAATCATGCCCCGACAGGGGCAATCGGTAGAGAGTTGCATCATTGGCACGTGGTACAAAAAAGTTGGGGACAAGGTATCGGTAGGCGACGACTTGTTCAGCTATGAAACGGACAAGGCGGCGTTTGATGAATCGGCCAAAGTGGACGGTGAGTTGCTGGCCATTTTCTTTGCCGAAGGCGACGACGTGCCCTGTTTGACCAACGTCTGTGTCATCGGTAATAAAGGCGAGGACGTCAGTAGTTACGATCCTGCTGCCGACAGTAAAGCCTCCCCGGCTCCGGCATCAGCGCAGGCTGCTGTTGATGAGAACGAATCATTGCCCGGTCAGGCCGTATCGCTCGTGGCCGACCAGCCGCAAGCTGAAGTGAAGATAGCTGATCTTGCCATTTCCCCGCGCGCGCGATCGCTGGCCCGCAAGCAGGGCGCTGATTTGCGGGCGGTCGTGCCGACCGGTCCGAAAGGCCGGGTCGTCGAACGTGATGTTCAGGCCCTGATCGACGCCCGGAAATTTGCCACGGGCGCTAGCGGAACAGACTATTCCCCGCACATCGTCGGCACTGGAATCGGCGGACGGGTATCCGTCGCCGATCTCGCAAACGCCGCCACACAGCCGGCGCCGGCCGTCGCAATGCGCGCATCGACCCAGCCCGCTTCCTACGAAGAGAAGCACAGCCACATCCGCAAGCTGATTGCCAAATCGATGGTCCAGTCACTCTCCACCATGGCGCAACTGACCTACAACGCCAGTTTTGACGCCAGCGAGATCCTCGAATTCCGGACCAGGCTGAAGAAGGCCAGGGAATCCGGACTGGCCGAGCAACTGGGTATCGGTTTGGCGATGGCCAACATCACACTCAACGACATCATCCTCTATGCCGTCTCCCGGGTGGTCAGAAATCATCGCCAGTGCAATGCCCACTACTACGACGACAAGATGGTTTTCTTCAATCACGTCAACCTCGGCATGGCGGTGGATACCCCGCGCGGCCTGATGGTCCCGACTCTTTTCAACGCCGACCGGCTGTCCATCACCGAGATTTCGGCGCAGGCCAAAGCGCTTTCTGCGGACTGCCAGAAAGGGACCATTTCACCGGACAAGCTGAAAGACGGAACCATTACGGTCACCAATCTGGGCAGCCTCGGCATCGAATCCTTCACGCCGGTAATCAATCCGCCGCAGACCGCCATTCTCGGCGTCAACGGCCTGACCACCGCCGTCAGGAACGTGAACGGGCAAGCCGTACCGTACCCCTCGATGAACCTGTCCCTGACCTGTGATCATCGCGCCATTGACGGCGCGCCCGCCGCACGCTTCCTGAAGGATCTGAGAATGGCCCTCGAGAATTTATCACTTCTTCTCACCAACTGAATCAGCAGAGAAAGGATGCAAGGCAATCCATGTTTGACCTCATCATTATTGGCGGCGGTCCGGCGGGTTACCTCGCCGCCGAGCGTGCCGGCCACGGTGGCCTGAAAACGCTGCTGATCGAAAAGCGCTTCATTGGCGGTGTCTGCCTCAATGAAGGCTGCGTACCGTCCAAGACCCTGCTCAACAGCGCCAAGATTCTCGATTATGCGAAGCACGGTGAAGATTACGGCGTCACCACGACGGGGGCCGCGATCGACCAGAAGGCCGTCATTGCCCGCAAGAACAAGATCGTCCGCAATCTCGTCGCGGGCATCAAGTCGCAACTCAAAGCCAGTCACGTCACCGTCAAGGAAGGCCTGGCAGAAATCGTCGGGCGCGCCAATGGCGTGATCAAGGTCAAAATCGGCGACGAGACATTCGAATCCGCGAAGCTGATCATTGCCACCGGTTCGGAAGCCATCGTGCCGCCGCTTCCCGGCGCCCGGGAAGGCCTTGAAAACGGCTTCGTCCTGACCAACCGCGAAATCCTCAACCTTGGCGTCATTCCGGAAGCGCTGGTTGTTGTCGGCGGCGGCGTGATCGGCCTGGAAATGGCCAGCTACTTCAATTCGGTCGGCTCGAAGGTGACCGTGATCGAAATGCTCGACAAGATCGCCGGGCCGACCGATCGCGAGATTTCCTCGATTCTGCAGAAGAACTACGAAAAGAAGGGCATCGTCTTCAAGCTCAACAGCACGGTTACTGCGATCAAGGACGACGCTGTCGACTTCGAAAACAGCGCCGGCAAGCAGTCGGTCGCTGCCACCAAGGTCTTGCTGTCCATCGGTCGCCGCCCGGTGACGACCGGTTTCGGTCTGGAAAACCTCGGCGTGTCGGTGAACAAAGGCCGCATCGTCGTCGATGAGCAGGGCCAGACCAATATTCCCGGTGTCTATGCCGCCGGTGACGTCAACGGCATCTGGATGCTCGCGCACGTCGCTTACCGTGAATCCGAAGTGGTGATCAATACCCTGCTCGGCAAACGCGATGTCATGCGTTACCACGCCGTGCCGTCGGTCATCTACACCAACCCGGAAGTCGGCTGCGTTGGTGAAACGGAAGAGAGTTGCCAGGCCAAGGGCCTGCCGTTCAAAGTGGCGAGTATCTCGATGAACTACAGCGGCCGCTACATGGCCGAAAACGCCGGCGGCGACGGCATCTGCAAAGTCGTGGTCGATCCCGTACGCGAGCGCCTGATCGGCTGCCACCTGATCGGCAGTTACACCTCGGAAATCATCATGGTCGCCGCCATGCTGATCGAAACAGAAATGAAGATAGCCGACATCAAGGAATTCATCTTCCCGCATCCGACCGTCAGCGAAATCATCCGCGAAGCCATCTTCCAGCTATAAGCCTGTTTCGAACCTGCTCCCTTAACAAATCTGCCTAGCCCCACAATCAGGTAAACAAAATGACCAAGCAATTAAACATCGATCCGCAGGACATGCGGCGCTCGGGATTCATTGAATTCGACCCGATCCCGGTCAATCAGTACCGCCGTACGATTGAGGACGAGAAAGTCCGCTTCTCGACGGATGATTTCCTGCGCATTTATCGCGACATGCGTTTCATTCGCGAGTTTGAAAGCATGCTGTACACGATAAAGACGACCAATGCCTACAACGGCATCGGCTACAACAATCCCGGACCGGCTCACCTGTCCATGGGGCAGGAAGCCTCGGCGGTCGGCCAGGCCTACCTGCTCTCCACCGACGATTTCATCTTCGGCTCGCACCGCAGCCACGGTGAAATCCTGGCCAAGGGCCTGTCGGCCATCAACAAACTGAGCGACGCCGAACTGGTGGCCGTGATGGAAGGCTTCCTGGGCGGTGTCGCCTTCAAGGCCGTTCTGGCTTTCCACAAGGGCAAGAACAAATCGGTCAAGGCGATTGCCATCGATTTCCTGATCTACGGCGCTCTGGCCGAAATCTTTGCCAAGGAAACGGGGTTTCACAAGGGCCTGGGCGGCTCGATGCATGCCTTCTTCCTGCCCTTCGGCATCTATCCGAACAATGCCATCGTCGGCGGTTCGGCGGACATCTCGGTGGGCGCGGCGCTGTACAAGAAAATCAACCGCAAGAACGGCATCGTCGTCTGCAACATCGGCGATGGCTCAATGGCCTGCGGCCCGGTCTGGGAAGGACTGATGATGGCCACCATGGATCAGTACCATACGCTGTGGGAAGGCGACATGAAGGGCGGGCTACCCCTGCTGGTCAATGTCATGGACAACCAGTACGCCATGGGCGGACAGACGCGCGGCGAGACCATGGGCTACGACATCCTGGCGCGCATCGGCGCCGGCGTGAACCCGGAGCAGATGCACGCCGAGCGCGTCGATGGCTACAATCCGCTGGCGGTCATCGAGGCCATGGCCAGAAAGATCGATATCCTCAAAGCCAAGCGCGGGCCGGTGCTGCTCGATACCCTGACCTACCGTTTTTCAGGCCATTCGCCGTCCGATGCCGATTCCTACCGCACGCTGGACGAGAAGAATGCCTGGATGGCGCAGGATTCGATTGTCGACTATCGCGCGAAGTTGATTGCGGCGGGGGTGGCGAGCGACGATGACTTTGCGGCGATTGACCAGGCCATCGTTGAAACGGTGACCAATGCCGTGCAAATGGCGGCGGATCCGGTCATTTCCCCGCGCATGGACCTGTTCAAGACCCCGGCGGCCATCGAGGATCTCATGTTCTCGAATCGCACCGTCACCCGGATGGAAGAGCGCAAGCCGGATGTGCTGATGGCCAAGGAAGCCAACCCGCGGGTCCTCGCCATTGCCAAGAAGGAGCGTTTCGCCTTTGACCCGAACGGCAAGCCGGTCTCCAAGAACAAGGTCTATCAGTATCGCGATGGCGTCTTTGAGGCGATCATCGACAAGTTCTACGACGATCCGACGCTGATCGCCTACGGTGAAGAAAACCGCGACTGGGGGGGCGCCTTTGCCGTCTATCGCGGGTTGACTGAAGCGCTGCCGTATCACCGTCTCTTCAACTCGCCGATTGCCGAGGCGGCCATCGTCGGCTCCGCCCTGGGCTATGCCATGTGCGGCGGCCGCGTCATCGTCGAGCTGATGTACTGCGACTTCCTCGGCCGTGCCGGTGACGAAGTGTTCAACCAGTTGCCCAAATGGCAGGCGATGTCGGCCGGCATTCTCAAGATGCCGGTGGTCGTGCGGGTTTCGGTGGGGTCCAAGTATGGCGCCCAACACTCGCAGGACTGGACCTCGCTGGTGGCGCAGATTCCTGGGCTGAAAGTGGTCTTCCCGGTGACCCCGTACGACGCCAAGGGCTTGATGGCATCGGCGCTGAACGGCACCGATCCGGTCATTTTCTTTGAAAGCCAGCGCCTGTACGACGTCGCCGAGCAGTTCCATGAAGGCGGGGTGCCGATCGAGAGTTATGAAATTCCGATCGGCGAACCGGACATCAAGCGAGCCGGCACGGACATCACGATTCTGACCATCGGCGCGACACTCTATCGGGCGCTTGAAGCGGCCACCCTGCTCGAAGAAAAATACGGCATCAGCGCCGAAGTGATCGATGCGCGCTCGATGGTCCCGTTCAACTATGAAAAGGTGATCGCCTCGGTGAAAAAGACCGGGAAGATCCTGCTGGCCAGCGATGCCTGCGACCGGGGCTCGTACCTGAACGATCTGGCCAGAAACATCAACGATCTGTGCTTTGATGACCTCGATGCGCCGGCCGTGGTGCTCGGCTCGCGCAACTGGATCACCCCGGCCTATGAACTGGAAGAGCATTTCTTCCCGCAGGTCGACTGGTTCATTGACATCATCCATGAGCGTATCCTGCCGATTCCGGGCTATACCCCGACGCGAAGCTTCAACGATGTCGAGATGATGCGCCGGGCGCGGCTCGGGGTGTGAAGTTCATAAAGACAGGAATCGGTTGCTCAGGGAGCAGAGGAAAAGCATGGAAAAAATGAAATCCGGGAACCGGGTCGCAATCGTGACGGGAGGCGCAAGAGGAATCGGCCGAGCCATCGTCGCGGCCTTCTCGGCCAAAGGCATCGTCACCGTCATCGCCGATATCGACCCTGAAGCCGCCGAAAAAGCCGCGGGCGAAGTCCGTGACTCCGGGGTCGACGCGTGGTCGATCAAGGTCGATATTTCGCGCACGGAGCAGATTGTCCAGATGGTCACGCAGACGGTCGCGCGTTACGGCCGGCTGGACATTCTGGTCAACAACGCGGGCATCCTGAGCAGCGCCCCTTACGACAAGGTCAGCGAAAGCGAGTGGGACCACGTCATGGACGTCAATCTCAAGGGCAACTTCTTCGCCTCCTGCGAAGCACTCAAGCCGATGATTGCCCAGGGGTGGGGACGAATCATCTATATCTCGTCACTGTCGGGCCGTAGCGGCGGCATCGGTGCTGGGCCGGCTTACGTCGCTTCCAAGGCGGCGGTGATTGGCATCACCCGGCATCTGGCAAGAAAAGTGGCGCGTAACGGCATTACGGTTAACGCGGTGGCGCCGGGAACGACGGAAACCGATATCCTCAAGATGTATAGCGACGAAGAGATTGCCGCGCAGAAAAATGCCATCCTTGTCGGGCGGCTTGGTAAGCCCGAAGAAATTGCCGCTACGGTAGCCTTTCTCGCCTCCGACTCTGCAGCCTTCATTACCGGTGCCGTCATCGATATCAACGGCGGAATGTATATGGGGTGAGCGCAACAGGGTAAACCCCCCGAGGAAATGGTGAACGCTGCAGCCGTACGATTCGACCTCGACGAAGTTCGTGTCAGAAACCTAACAAGAATCAATCACAAGGAAAGGGTATCCAGTCATGAAAACTATTCCGCATAACTTCTTCAAAGAATCGATCAAGGTGGGTCGTAGGCAACTGGGCATGTGGCTTACGTGTGCCAATCCTTACACGGCGGAAATCGCGGCCACTGCGGGTTATGACTGGCTGTTGATCGATGGCGAACATGGGCCCAACGATGTCCCAACCATACTTGCGCAACTGCAGGCCGTGGCTCCCTACAGCAGTCACCCGATTGTGCGTACCGTCAATAAGGATCCTGCACTGATCAAACAAATATTGGATATCGGCGCACAGACATTGCTTGTGCCGATGGTTGATAGCGCCCAGGAAGCACGGGATCTCGTATCTGCCATGCGCTATCCACCGCGTGGTATACGGGGTATTGGAGCGATCGTTGCCAGGGCGTCACGCTGGGGGGGGGTTGAGGATTACTTGCACTCTGCGGAAGAACAACTTTGCCTGCTGGTCCAGGTCGAAACGAAACGTGGCCTGGAAAATCTTGACGAAATCACAATGGTCGAAGGAGTAGACGGCGTTTTCATCGGGCCGGCGGATTTGTCGGCCTCGTTGGGTCATCTTGGGGATCCCGGACATCCGGAGGTCAAAGCGGTCATCGAATATGCAATCAAACGAATTTGCACGCTGGGCAAGGCTGCGGGAATCATGGGTACAGATCCAGTTACTGCCAAACACCATATTTCGTGCGGGGCCAGTTTCGTCGCCGCTGCCGTCGACACCATGTTGTTTACCAAAGCCATGAGCGAGGCTTGGGAGCGAACTATTGAGGAACTCGCCAAGTAAGGCAAGCACCTTGTAGTCAGTCAACGAAAAGTGCGAATCACCAAGTTCACCAAGAAGGCGCCAAGTTAACGTCTTGTTTTCTTGGTGAAACTTGGTGTCCTTTGTGCCTTGGTGGTGAAGCTCTTATCCTTGCCTTTCAACATGGCTACCTACTAGTCCTAATCACCTTCATAGGTTAATTGCTGCCGGGGTTTGCCAAGTTGTGCGACGTGATCGAGAGGCAATACATGAGTCTGCTTCACTTTCTGCAGCGCGATATTGGTCTTGATGTGAGCCACACCGGGTAAGCGCAGGACGTGCTTCATCATCAGTTCGGAGAAGGCCTGCAGATCGGGAGCGACTATGCGCAGCAGGTAGTCGGCGTCACCGCTGAGCGAATAGCATTCCATCACTTCCGGTATTGCCGCAACTGCGTTTTCGAATGCTTCCGAGGGGGCTTTGCCATGGCGTTCCAGGATGACCTGGGCAAAAGCCGTGACGCCCAGTCCGATCGCCGCAGGGTCGAGCAGTGCGGCGTATCCGCTAATGATGCCGATGTCAGTCAGGCGCTGAAGGCGACGGCTGATCTGCGAGGCCGACAGGTGTACCGCCTCGCCCAGTGCCGCGTTGGTAGCATTGCCGTTTTTCTGTAGGGCGTCGAGCAGTGCAAGATCGTATCGATCCAGGGTGGTTGTCGGCATAAAAATGTAGATATACGCACAAAACGTGTATTGAGAAGGCGATTTTAGCATTGGAATGAACGCATCGTGCGCCGAAAACGCGTCACACTATCCGCGTCGATACTCATCCGGAGGCGTGTCATGAATCTCAGCGAATCCCTGCTCCATGCGCTCAGGGAACACGGCGCCCGTCAGATTTTCGGGATTCCCGGTGATTTCGCGCTTCCCTTTTTTCGCATCATCGAGCAATCGAAAATATTGCCCTTGTACACCTTGTCGCACGAACCCGGCGTCGGTTTTGCTGCGGATGCCTCGGCGCGGGTGAACATGGGCCTGGGCGTGGCTGCGGTCACTTACGGTGCCGGGGCGCTGAACATGGTCAATGCCGTGGCGGCGGCCTACGCGGAAAAATCACCAGTGGTGGTGATCTCCGGCGGACCGGGAAAGGGTGAGGCACGTTCGGGCCTGCTCTTGCATCATCAGGCCAAGACGCTCGATTCGCAGTTCCAGATGTTCAAGGAAATCACCTGCGATCAGGTGAAGCTCGATGACATTGCCCGGGCGCCGGCCGATATCGCCCGCGTCCTGGCCCATTGTTTGCGCAACTCGGAGCCCGTCTATATCGAAATCCCGCGTGACATGGTGGCTGTGGACTGTGCTTCGGTAATCCGGGAAGCAGAACCCCCGATTGACCGGGAAGCGCTTGACGCCTGCGTCGCGGAAATACTCGCCCGTCTGGCGCAGGCCACATCACCGGTCTTGATGGCTGGCGTGGAGGTTCGCCGTTTCGGGCTTGAAGAGAAAGTGGCTCTGTTATCGCGCCGACTGGGCTTGCCTATCGTTACGAGTTTCATGGGTCGTGGTTTGCTCGCCGGGCATGATGCACCTCTGGTGGGAACCTACATGGGCGTTGCCGGGCTGCCGGAAGTGACGCGCCTGGTGGAAAACTCCGATGGCCTGTTCCTGCTGGGGGAAATCGTTTGCGACACCAATTTTGCCGTTTCCGAAACCAAGATTGATCTGCGCAAGACTATCCAGGCCCTCGACGGCCGGGTGAGCATGGGTTATCACACCTATCCGCAGATTCCTCTGTCGGCTTTGGTCGAACGTATGCTGGAAAGTGTCGAGCAGCACGATAGAGCTTTCACCGTAAAACGCCAGGCTTTCCCCTATGGCCTGCTTGCCGATGATGCCGGCATCACGCCGACCGATATTGCCACGGCGGTCAACGATCTGATGGCCCGGCACGGCAAGATGCCGATTGCCTCGGATATGGGCGACTGCCTGTTTACGGCCATGGAGATCGAACACACGGCGCTGGTCGCTCCCGGCTACTACGCGACCATGGGCTTTGGTGTACCGGCTGGCCTCGGCGTGCAGGCGGCAACCGGAAACCGTCCGCTGATCCTGGTCGGGGACGGCGCTTTCCAGATGACCGGGTGGGAGTTGGGAAACTGTAGTCGTTACGGCTGGGATCCTATTGTCCTGCTCTTCAATAATGCCAGTTGGGAAATGCTGCGGACCTTTCAGCCGGAGTCCTCGTTTAATGATCTGGGTCACTGGGGATTTGCTGAAATGGCCGCAGGATTGGGCGGCGATGGGGTGCGTGTAAAGACTCGGGCGGAGCTGAAAGCTGCACTGGACAAGGCGGTGAAAACGCGCGGGCGCTTCCAGTTGATCGACATAAGGCTTCCGCGCGGTGTGCTTTCAAACACCTTGCAGCGATTTGTTGCCGGGGTGAAGCGGATTAGCGCCGTGAAGTAAGCGGGGGGACATGGCAGTGAATGTCTGGCAAACGATTTGCTCAAGGCGGAGTCCAAAGCCAACTGCGGCAATTTCGCTTATCATCAAACGGCTTCGTCTGATAATGTTGCCTCAAGCAAGTTGAGTTCATGCCAAAAACCGCCCTCATCCTCTTTGCTCACGGCGCGCGCGATCCCGAGTGGGCGTCGCCGCTGCGCCGCGTTTGCTCGATTGTTCAGGTGCAGGCGCCCGATCTGCGTGTCGAACCGGCTTTCCTCGAGTTCATGCTGCCGAATTTGAGTGACTGTGCCGAATCGCTTCTTTCCGATGGATTTGAACGCATCATCGTGCTGCCGATGTTCATCGCCCAGGGCGGGCATCTCAAGAAGGATATTCCGCGCCTGATCGAAGATCTGCGCCAACGCCACCCGCAGGCACGCTTCGAACTTGCCTGCGCCGTCGGCGAAGCCGAAAGCATCGTACAGGCCATGGCGGCGCATGTGCTGGTGCTGGCCGGTGGGAAGGTTCTGGATTCTCGCCCGGACTGATCAGATGATCAGCCGGTCCTGTACCAGCTTTCCTGCGGCTTGCAGCCGCGGGATGGTGGCTGTCAGGTTGAGGCTGGTTTCCTTGTTCAGGTGATTGGCACGGGTGATCAATTCGTCCAGCGTGACCTCGACGGGGTCGCCGCCCGTGGCAAAAGCGATGGTATTGCCGCTGTCGCAGGAAGGGAAAACCAGCGAACGATCGGCGAAAGCACTGGCAATACGCTCTGCGCTGGCCTGAAAACCCTTGCTGCGGCCGAGCAGATTGACGGCCAGCAAGCCGCTGCTGCTAAGGCGCGCGCGGCAGGCCTGATAGAAGGGCAAGGTATCGAGCACGCCGGCGCGTCCTTCCTTGTCGAAACCATCAACGAGAATGGCGTCGAATTTCCTGCCGTCTTTCAGCATGTATTCGGCGCCATCCGCGATGATGATACGCAAGCGTTTCGCATCGGCCGGCAGCTTGAAATGCAGGCGGGCGATGATTTCGACCTGAGGATCGATTTCAATGACCGTGATCCTTGTATCCGGCAGGTTGTGATAAATGAATTTGGCCAGCGATCCGGCTCCCAGACCGATCAGCAAGGCTTCACGCGGCCATGGTGCATCGCGCAGCAGCAGTCCGGCCATCATCTCGCGGGTGTAAGCGAGTTCCAGCACATTGGGACGCTGGATGCGCATGGCCCCCTGAATCCAGTCGGCACTGAAATGCAGGTAGCGCACGCCAGCATTTTCGCTGACCTCGATCGAGTTTTCGGCCATGGGCGTTGATCACTGGCGGGTTGAAGTAGATGCAGAATCTTAACGTGTCGCAGCCAACAGCGGAACACCATGACATTCGGGCAGCCGAACCGGTGTATGCTGACGCAATGAATACAACACCTTTTTCCTCCCTGACGCCCGACTCCCTGCTTGACGCGCTCGAAAGTATCGGGCTTTGTCCGGACGGGCGTCTGCTGGCACTCAACAGCTACGAGAACCGCGTCTATCAGGTCTACATGGAGGAAGGCGCACCGCTGGTCGCCAAGTTCTACCGTGCCGGTCGCTGGTCCGATGCGGCGATCCTTGAAGAACATGCTTTCTCCCTGGAACTGGCTGCGCGCGAGTTGCCGGTCGTGGCGCCGCTCGTCATTGCCGGGCAGACGCTGCACCGGCATGGCGATCTGCGCTTTTCGGTGTTTACTAGGCAGGGCGGCAGGGCACCGGAATTCGATAGCGGGCAAACCCTCGAATGGATGGGACGCTTTATTGGCCGGATTCACGCGGTGGGCGCGCTCAAACCCTTTGCCGAGCGTCCCGAACTCAATATCCGCAACTTCGGCGAGGAACCGCGAGATTTCCTGCTACGCGGCGAATTCCTTCCGCCGGATCTGGCCGACGTCTATTTCGGTGTTGTCGATCAGGCGCTTGATGGCGTCCGCCACTGCTTCGACCGCGCGGGCAAGGTCGCCCTGTTGCGCCTGCACGGCGACTGTCATGCCGGCAACGTGTTGTGGGTGGAGGGTGAAGGCCGCAATGGAGATGCCGGGCCATTCTTTGTCGATTTTGACGATTCCCGCATGGGGCCGGCCATCCAGGATCTATGGATGCTGCTTTCCGGCGAGCGGGCGGAACAGGTTCGCCAACTGGCTGAGGTGCTCGCGGGTTACGAGGACTTCTTCGAGTTCGAACCACGTGAACTGCATCTCGTTGAGGCTTTACGAACCCTGCGTCTCATTCATTACGCCGGCTGGCTGGCCCGGCGCTGGGATGATCCGGCTTTCCCGGCAGCCTTCCCGTGGTTCAATACGCCGCGATACTGGCAGGACCGGATTCTCGAATTGCGTGAACAGATCGCCCTGATGCAAGAGCCGCCGCTCTGGTCTTCGTAAGCTTGCCGGCAATCAACGGTCAGAAGTCAGAAAACCCTGCTGGCATGCGTTATGCGTGGTGTTGGATGGAAAAAAGCAGGAAGCAGACGTCCATCCATCACGGAAACCAGGCAGTGAGGCCCTTTGGCCCAATAAGCCTCAGGGAAATGCCATGCTCGATATCACGCTGAATTGCTCGGATAGTATCGAAACCGTGCTGCCCATGGTTGAGAAAGCCATGGAAAGCGGCGAAGTTTGCCGCATCAACAACATTGATTATCTCGGACGGCTGGGGATTTCTGCTTTGACCCTGCTGACGATGGCCGACAGTCTCCTGGATTCGACTACGGGCAAGGTTTTCCGCCCGCATCCGGGGTTCTGCCTGATCGGTGTGGATGATGCAGGGGTAACCCGTATATTGACCTGAAGGAAATCGTGCCGCTTTCTTCCCGATCCGGAGTGGCGGTCACGGTATAATCCGCTTCCTTCGGCACGCCAGGAAACTCTTGACCCCGTCTCCTTTTTTCTCCAATCGCAAGGTGGTTTTCCTGCTGGCTACACTTTGTTGCCTGTTGTGGGGGAGTTCCTACCCGGCCATCAAGAATGGCTACGCACTGTTTACCATAGCGCCGACCGATATCCCATCAAAAATGGTTTTTGCCGGCTATCGTTTCCTGTTTGCCGGATTGGTGTTGCTGCTCATGGCCGCGTTGACCCGACGCGATGCCTTGAAGCTGAACTGCAAGGACCTGCGCGAAATCACTACCCTGGGGCTGACACAGACAACGGCCCAGTACGTCTTTTTCTATATCGGGCTGGCTTACGCCACCGGAGTCAAAAGTTCGATCATGAACTCAACCAATATCTTCTTCAGCGTATTGCTGGCGCATTTCATTTATCGGAATGACCGGTTGAGTGTGAACAAGGTGGTCGGCTGCCTGATTGGTTTCGCCGGTGTGATGGTGGTTAATTTCAGCAAGGATTTGCTGGATTTCCAGTTCACCCTGCTCGGCGAGGGTTTCATTGTGATTGCGGCGTTTATCCTTTCCGCGGCAACGATTTACGGCAAGAAAATTTCACAGAAAATGGATTCGATCGTCCTGACCGGTTATCAACTGCTTATCGGCGGCACGGTACTGGTTCTGGCGGGGTATCTCACCGGCGGTACCTTGACCGGGTTTACGTTGAAATCTTCGGCGCTTCTTTTCTACCTGGTGCTGCTGTCATCGGTTTCGATCGCCTTGTGGGCCGTTCTGTTGAAGTACAACCGGGTCGGAATGGTCTCGGTATTCAATTTCCTGGTGCCCATCTTCGGAGCCATTCTTTCCGCCATTTTCCTTGGTGAAAGTATCCTGGAATGGAAGAACATGGTTGCACTGGCGCTGGTGTGCTACGGCATCTGGCTGGTGACCAGGGAAGACATCCCGCGGCCGACGGCTCCAGCCCGCGCTTCGTCTGCCTGATCGCCCACGCCTGCAGGCGGCAAATCTATGTCATGCCGTTATTTCAATGCGGTTTCCATCGGGGTCAAGCGTGACGCTCTCGTAGTAGCCGTCTCCGGTTCGTCGTGGGCCATCCATAATGGGAAATCCATCGTTCCGAAGTCTTTGCGTGAGTTCGTCGACAAGCGCTTCGGAGCCAGGCGAGATGGCGAGGTGCGTCAAGCCCATGCGTTGAGCGCCTGCTTCAATGACCAGCGGGGAAAGGATCGTTGTGCTCATGGCTTCAATGCGTGCACCGTCAGCGAAGCTGAGAAAGCACGACGTGAAGCCCTTGGCCGGGTTGACGTAGTTTTCTCCAGCGACTGCGCCGAAGTAGGCGACGTAGAAGCGCTTGCACCGTTCAAGGTCTGAGCTCCAGAGTGCGACATGGTCGATGCGCATGGGATGAGTCCTTGAAATGAAGTGGGGGTTTCTCTGGGCAGGATGTTTCTACATCATCTTTCTGCGGGCCACCTGAAAGCGCCCCTGGCAACGCCATACAAGCCCCAGAGCAGGAACAAGGGAATAACCAGCGTTTGCAGCAGGAAAATTGCCATCAGCTTGATCATGTGTTCCGCTGACTGCTCGGCAGCCTGCTTCAGATTCTCGAAGAGCACTTTTACATCAGCATTTTGTGACCACCAGCCCTTGAACTTTTCAAGTGCTCCCTGAACGTCACTGGTAGTCGAACCGGGTGGGTTGAGTTGGGTTATCTGGCCGGACGTCATGTCAATCGCTTGCTGGCTCGACTGATAATCTGCGGCCATGAATTCCCGGAACAGCATGTCGGTTCCAATGGTAACGACAGGGATAGCAAAACGGATCATCAAGAGCACGATCAACAAGCGCGAGAGCAAGGCAGGAACTGGCTTCGGGCGCAGATGGAGCGCTCCCCAGCCCAGTGCAACTACGGTCAGCAAGGAAGAGGCGAGCCAGTGCGCGCCGATGCTGAGAAACACCTTCTGAATGCCGAAGGCGATACTTGCGGCCAGCATCAGATTGGAGAACCGTTCGACCAGATCGTTAAGCGGGTCGAGCAACTGGCCGGGGGTAAAAACCATGCCGATGCCGGCCGGTTCGAAGGCTACCTCCGTACCCTGAGCCACGGAGATGACCGCATTGAGCGCTCTGGCCGTAGCGAAGCTGACCAGCGCCCGCTTCAGACCGGCGTCGACCTGCTCGCTGGCGGCCCTGTCCAGCGGTGCAAGCCATGAGCAAAGGATCACAGTGGCCAGCAGCGCGGCCAGGCCAAGCCGGCGTAAAAACTGAAAATCGGTCGCCTTCATTCGTTGCTGTCCCTCAACACAAGTGGTGGTTATCGATGCACAGGTCAATAGCCATTATCCTGCTGAATCGGCGTATTGACGAGTGATATAAGGGTTTGTTGAAGGTGCAACTATCGGTGAACCGAGGCTCTGGTGACGATGGCTCGATGTTTCGAAGTGATTTCAGGTCGCACTGTTTCAGTGCGTTCCTTTCTTGACGGACAAAATACGCACTGCTCCAGTGCGCAGCGTATCGATATGGAGCATTCCCTGGCTTGCAAACTGTCCCTTCGCCCTGAGTCCTGCGATTTTCTCTGGAATGGCGCGTTTATTGCCTATAAGAGTTAAAAAGACAAAGGGAGATACAGTGTGTTCAGTTTCATTTATCGCCTGATCGGACGGCTGAGCGTAAGTCGCAAACTTATCCTGATCTACGCGCTTGACTTGTCGGCGGTCATCTTCGTTTCCACCATTCTGATCAACGAGAAGTACATTGCCATCAATTTTGCGCGCCAGGAGATCGTCGGCAACGCTTACATTTCCGAAATCCGGGAGGCGCTGCTACCGACCCGCAGCACAGGGCATGGCAAAGCACCGGGACGAAAGCCTGCAGAGCTGCTGATGGAGGCCGAGCGACGTTACGGCGAAGGCTTCGGCAGTCATTCGCTGGCCGATAAACTTGCACAGCGTTTGGATAGCACGGTGTATAACGGTACTGCGGCGAACGATCAGACGCATGTGATGGCGCTTGCCGTTCAGGCGCTTGTTACGCGCATTGGCAACCAGTCCAATCTGATTCTCGACCCCGACCTCGACAGTTATTACACGATGTCGCTGGTGGTGCTGCGTTTTCCCGAGTTGTTCGATCTGGCCTCCCGGATCGGCGAGAAGGCGATAGCGGTCGGGCAGGCAACGACTTCAGCCACCCGTGCGCAGGTCCAAACCGAATATCTGATCATCGAAGGGCGGCTCGATGCCATCGCCAGCGGTATTGCTGCCGATTATGAAGAGGCGCTGGCGGCCGGCAAACCGGCACTCAGGGAGGCCTTGATTCCATCGCGCGACATCCTGCTGGCGGCCATTGACACCCTGCGCACCGAGACACGCCAGACGGCTCTGGAACGGGCAGGCGAGGACTCGACGAGTATTATCAAGGAAGCGAGCCGGGATCTGAGAGATAAACTTTCCGCTGCCTGGAGGGTGGCTGGAGTCACTCTCGACGATTTGCTCGACCAGCGCATAGACCGGCTGTTTTCGAGAATGTGGTGGCATCTGGGGGCGGCCGTTCTGCTTCTGCTGTTGATCCTGACAGTAGTGTTCTTTGTCGCGCGAATGATTGCGCTGCCGATCCGCCGGCTTTCCGATGCGGCCGAGATGGTCAGTCGATCGGCCGATTATTCATTGCGTGCTACGTGGTCGTCGGGTGATGAACTCGGTCGCTTGGTCAATGCGTTCAACCAGATGCTCGAGCAGCTCGATCGTTCTCGTCTGGTCGAGCAGGAATTGGCGGCGAGTGCGCGAGCAACCGAGGCACAGCGCGAATTGCTGGAAGCCATCCCGATACCCCTCATGGTGACGGCCATCCCGCAGCACGAGGTGTTGCATACCAACCTGCCGGCCCTCGATTGGCTCCAGGATCAGTCGTCAGATCCATGGATGAAGGGACTGGACAGTCCGCAGCGGGCTCGCTTTTTCCAGCAACTCTCCGATCACGGTGCAGTGAAAGAATTCGAAGCACTCTGGCATGGTGGCAGGGAGGAACACTGGGCACTGCTGTCGGCAAGGCGATTGCACTACCAGGATCAGGATGCCGTACTCACTGCGTTTACCCCGATTGGACGCATCAAGCAGATGGAGGCGCGGCTTGAACTCTGGGCCAAGGTGTTCGAGGCGTCTTCGGAATGCATCATGGTGACCAGCGCCGATCGGGTGATTGTGACCGTCAATCGGGCGTTCTGTCGCGGTACGGCGTATGAACTCTCGGAAGTCGTCGGTGAACTCCCGGATTTTATGCGTTCCGATCGTCATACGGACGGATTCTTCAACCAGTTATGGAAGACCGCCAAAGTGCGGGGATCGTGGCAGGGCGAACTATGGATCAAGCGCAAGAGCGGCGAGACCTTTCCGGTCTGGGCGGTACTCAACGCCCTGCGCGATGAGCGCGGAACGATTACCCATTACGTGGCGGCCTTTCTGGATATCAGTGAGCGCAAGGATAACGAACGGCGCATCAGTCATCTTGCCCATCACGATACCCTGACGGATCTGCCCAATCGTGCGCTCTGTCTGGATCGTCTGGGTGTGGCTATCCAGCAGGCCGACCGGAACACCCGGCGGGTCGGCGTGCTGTTTCTCGATCTCGACCGCTTCAAGAATATCAACGATTCGCTCGGTCATCACATCGGCGATGGTCTGCTTCGCTCAGTGGCGCGATGCCTGCTTGAAGCCGTGCGTGCAGGCGATACCGTCAGTCGTCTGGGGGGGGACGAGTTCGTGATCATCTTCAACGGCGTTGCCGATAGCGATGAAATCAGCCAGATCGTCGAACGACGATTGATTCCTCTGGTGCGCAGACCGCATGATGTCGATGGTGCCGAACTCCATATCTCGTGCAGCGTCGGTATCGCGGTTTACCCTGAGGATGGCCGGGATGTCGAAACCCTGATGAGGAACGCGGATGCCGCGATGTATCAGGCCAAGCAGGAAGGCCGCAACAATGCGCAGTTTTTTACCGCAGAGATGGATCGTTGTGCGCGGGAGCGCATGGAAATCGAACACGACCTGCGTAGCGCCGTCGAACGCGGTGAACTTCGCCTGTACTATCAACCGCGTGTCGATGCACATAGCGGTAGCTTGCTTGGCGTCGAGGCTCTGGTGCGCTGGCAGCATCCGAAGTACGGTCTGGTGCCACCGTCGCGCTTTATCCCGGTTGCCGAGGAATGCGGTCTGATCGTGCCGATCGGCTACTGGATATTTTCCGAGGCCTGCAGACAGCAGGCAGCGTGGCGGGACGACGGCCCGGGAGATATCCCGGTGTCGGTTAACCTTTCGGTTGCCCAGTTCCGGGATGGCGGCCTGCTCGACACCCTCAGGACGGCATTGAAGCTTCATGGCACCAATCCCGCCCACATTGAGCTGGAACTTACCGAGTCGCTGCTGATGGAAGACATGGCGAGTACCATCGAAATCCTGCACCTGATCAAGGCGCTTGGCGTTGTACTCTCGGTGGATGATTTCGGAACGGGCTATTCGAGTCTGAATTACCTGTACCGTTTTCCGATCGACAAGCTGAAAATCGACCAGTCCTTTGTCAGCGACATGCTTGATGACCCCAAGGATCTGGCGATTACCCAGGCCATCATCGGGCTTGGACATACACTCGGGCTCAGGGTGGTGGCGGAAGGCGTGGAGACCATCGAACAGCGTCTCGCACTCTCTGCGGCCGGTTGTGACGAGTTGCAGGGATATTACTTCAGCAAACCGCTACCGGCTGACGATCTGATCCGGTGGAAGTCACCGGGTGTTTGACGAGGAAGGCTGAGTGGCGCTGAAGCTTCATTTCGCAATCGCGCACAGTGGATACCTCAGGCCTGAGTGTTGGTTGCCTCATTCCAGAAAGCGGCTGCCCATAGTACACACAGTTACAAAATCCAGGTAAAGGAGCGTTGTCCAATGGGGTATGAGTCTGAGCGAGGGGTGTGAATCCAACGGGGTATGAGTCTGAGCAGGTAGCCGGGATCGATCAATATGCG
>JAIFKU010000140.1 GCA_020049495.1 Accumulibacter sp. | reverse complement strand
GATATTTGTGCGCTACATTTTATGGTCTGGCGCACTTTGCTGGCGCAGGAATTCAGGCGTTTGCACCAAGGCAGTGCCGAATCCGAGCCGTGATGCGCTGTGCTAAACTCAGCCACTCGCATGACTCTTTTCAGGAAAGACCTTCGCCATGCTCGACCCCAAAATGTTTGAGGAACTCAGCGCCCGTCTTGGCGCCATCATTGCCGCCAGCCCGGCGGCCGACATCGAGAAAAACGCCCGCGCCCTGCTTTCGGGTTTTTTCGCCAAACTTGATCTGGTCACTCGCGAAGAATTCGATATTCAGGCGCAGGTCCTGCTGCGTACCCGTGAAAAGCTGAAAGCACTTGAAGAGCGGGTCGCCCGGCTGGAAAGCCGGAATGGCAGCAACGACTGACAACACACGCTTCTGTCGCCGTACAGCCTATCCCGATGCCGCTCGCTGTTGTCCATAGCCGTGGCCTGGACGGGCTTTCTGCCCCGGAAGTTGCGGTTGAGGTGCATCTGGCCGGTGGCCTGCCCAGTGTCACGCTGGTCGGTTTGCCGGACACCGAGGTCAAGGAGGCGCGTGACCGGGTGCGGGCGGCCTTGCAGAATTCCGGCTTTGAATTTCCGGCCAGACGCATCACGATCAATCTCGCGCCCGCCGATTTGCCAAAGGAATCGGGCCGCTTTGACCTGCCGATCGCGCTCGGCATCCTCGCGGCTTCGGGACAGATCCCCGGCAACGCGCTGAACGATTACGAATTTGCCGGCGAGCTCTCGCTCTCCGGCGAACTGCGGCCGATTCGTGGCGCGCTGGCCATGGTGCTGGCCTCCGGCGGTCAGGGGCGTAGTTTCGTCCTGCCCGAAGAGAGTGCGCGCGAGGCGGTGCTGGCTGGCCATGTGCGCATACTGATGGCCGGTTCATTGCTCGCCGTGTGCGCCCATCTGAGCGGACAGGGCGAACTGAGCGAATGCCTTGCCGCCACTGGCGAAATCCCCGGGCAGAGCGATTATCCCGATCTTTCGGACGTACGCGGCCAGACGCAGGCCAAGCGTGCCCTCGAGATCGCTGCGGCCGGAGGTCATTCGCTGCTGCTGGTCGGGCCGCCCGGGACCGGCAAGTCGATGCTTGCGCTGCGCCTTCCCGGCCTGCTGCCGCCGATGACGCCCGCCGCGGCGCTCGAATCGGCTGCGGTACTGTCACTCGCCGGGCAGTTCCAGCCCGAGGCATTCGGCCGTCATCCCTATCGCTCGCCCCACCATACGGCATCTTCCGCAGCGATTGTTGGCGGCGGTGGCGTTCCCCGGCCCGGCGAGATCTCGCTGGCCCACCAGGGCGTTCTGTTTCTCGACGAATTGCCGGAGTTCGACCGCCGGGTGCTCGAAGCCCTGCGCGAGCCGCTGGAAAGCGGCCATATCCACATCTCGCGGGCGGCACGGCAGGCTGAGTTTCCAGCACAATTCCAGCTCGTCGCGGCGATGAATCCCTGTCCTTGCGGCTATTACGGCGATGCCGGCGGCAAGTGCCGGTGCACACCGGATCAGGTGGCACGCTACCGGAAGAAACTCTCCGGGCCGCTGCTCGACCGCATCGACCTGCAAATCGAGGTTCCGGCGCTGCCGGCCGAAGCGCTGCAAGGCGCAGCGGATGGCGAATCGTCGGCGACCGTGCGCTCCCGCGTCACGCAGGCGCGCACACGACAACTGATGCGCCAGAAGAAACCGAACGCTCGCCTGACGGCCAAGGAAACGGACCATTACTGCCAGCCCGACGCCGCCGGCGCGGCCTTGCTCAAACAGGCGATTTCCCGCCTCAAGCTTTCGGCGCGTGCCTACCATCGGGTGCTGCGGGTGGCCCGCAGCATCGCCGATCTGGCCGCCAGCGAAGCCATTGCGTCGCAGCATATCGCCGAAGCCGTGCAGTATCGCCGCTTCGCCATGGATTGACTCTTGATGGCCGACGCACCGATGCAAAAACTACCGCGTGGCATCGCTTTCCTGCTCGCCGCGCTCGCCGCGCTCGGCCCCTTTTCCATCGATACCTACCTGCCGTCCTTTCATGCCATTGGCGAGTCGCTGCACGCGACACCAATCGAGGTGCAGCAGACGCTGACGGTCTATTTGCTGTCTTTCGCCATCATGGCCCTGTGGCACGGAGCAATTTCCGATGCCTTCGGACGGCGGCGAGTGATTCTCGTTACGTTGTGCCTGTTTGGTCTGGCCTCGGCGGGCTGCGTATTCGCCACCCGCATCGAGCACCTCTGGATCTTGCGCGCACTGCAGGGCATGTCTGCCGGAGCCGGCATCGTCATCAGCCGGGCGATTGTGCGCGACCTGTTCGACGGGCCGTCGGCGCAGCGCCTGATGTCGCACATCACCATGATGTTTGCCATCGCACCGGCCGTTGCCCCGGTGATCGGCGGCCGTCTGCAGTTCTGGTTCGGCTGGCGTTCAGTGTTCGTCTTTCTGGCGCTGATGACCATCACACTCTGGCTGGCTTGCTGGCGCATGCTGCCCGAAACACTGCCCGCAGCGCGCCGCCAGTCCCTGCACCCGGTCTATCTCGGGAAAACATACTGGAAGGTAATGACCTCACCGCTTTTCCTACTCGCCTGTGGCGGGCTGGTATTCAATTTTGCCGGTTTTTTCATCTATGTGCTGTCGGCTCCGGTATTCCTGATGCGTCATCTTGGCGTAGCGGAAACCGGCTTCCTGTGGCTGTTCGGTCCGGCCATGGCCGGTCTGCTGGGCGGTTCCTGGCTGTCGGGCCGGCTCGCCGGGAAAATCTCGCCGCGCCAGACTATTCTGCGTGGTTATATGGCGATGGGCGCGGCCGCTGTACTCAATCTCGTAATCAGTCTGGGGTTACCACCCGGGTTGCCATGGAGCGTTTTGCCGATACCCCTTTACACGCTGGGCATGTCGCTGGCCATGCCCAGCCTCACGCTGCTCTCGCTTGATCCTTTTCCGGATCAGCGCGGACTGGCTTCGTCCTGCCAGATGTTCCTGCAATCCCTCTTCAACGGCCTGGTCGCCGGGGTGATCGCCCCGGCGATGTGGGGTTCCACGCATACGCTGGCCTTTAGCATGGGCGCCCTGATGCTGCTCGGCGCGACCTCGGCATGGCTGCATCATTCCAAATCCGTCATTCCGGCGAAAGCCGGAATCCAGAAGAATCAACGAACTGGACCCCGGCTTTCGCCGGGGTGACGAATACTTCAGCATTTCCTTAGCTCGCCTCGTACCTGGACAGCGTCACCCCGGCGTGGGCGAGAAATTCGCGGATCTGCTTGATTTCCTGCTTGGTGCAGGTTGAGCTGTTGTGCGGGTGGTGCAGAAAGACCTCGACCCGGTTCAGCACCACACGGAAACGCGCCCCGTGCGCCGATTCGACGCTTGCACCCAGGTGCAGCAGCAAGGATTCGATCTCCCGCCAGTGGATATTGGCGCTCAGCGGATCATGGTAAATGGCCTGAAGCAAATGCAGATGTTTGTGACTCATATGAACCTCCGCAGGCTTGATGACGGGTCATAACATTCCAGTTATTTTATTCCGTTTTCATCAGGGTTGCAGCGGAAAATTCATGATCACGTCAAGCCCTCCACCCCGAGCATCGGCGAGGATGATTTCTCCGCCGCAACCGGCAACGATGCGTCGTACGATGGCCAGACCGAGGCCGCAACTGCCGCCCGTGGCGCGTGCCGGGTCGATCTGGGCGAATGCCTCGAGGGCCCGTACACGCTGTTCTGCGGCAATGCCCTGGCCATGATCGCGGACCTGCAGCGTGAGCGTTCCAGAACGTCTGACAGACAGGCTGACTTCGACCGGTGGCGCGCCATACTGCAGCGCGTTATCGATCAGGTTGTCGAGCAGGCGCTGCAGATTGCCGGGGGAAATGGCGAGCTGGCAGGCTGTCGCCTGTTCATCCACGCGCATCTCGACTGGCCGGCCGAGTTCCCGATGGCGCGCCACTTCACTGCTCACGGCATCGGCAATCAGCAGTGGCGGCACGGGCCGGGAGCTGCCCTGCTCGCTGTGCAGGAAGGCCAGGCACTGAGCGACAATACGCTCCATGTCATCGGCATCGCGTGTCAGGCCGGCGCGTTCTGCATCGTTTTCAAGCAAGGCCAGACGCACGCGCAAGCGAGCCAGCGGCGCGCGCAGGTCGTGCGTCAGACCGGCGAGCATTTCGCGTCGCTCGGCCTCGGCCCCGGCCAGTTGCGTCACCATGGTGTTGTGCCGTTCGGCCAGACGCCGGACTTCCTTCGGGCCTTCCGGCGTCACCGTGCGCGCACTGCCGTCGCCGGTTGCCGCCACCGCTTCGCCCAAACGCGCCAGCGGGCCGACGATGCCGCGCACGAACAGTCCGGCGATCAGCACCAGCACGGCCAGGGCAGCGGCCAGCCACAGCCACAGGTCGTGCGGCAGACCCTTGGGCTCGAAACGTGGTGGTGGCAGGACCAGCCACCAGCGCTCGTCACTGACCATGAAACCGATCCACAAGCCGCTACGCTGACCGGGACCGGCATGGCGCAGGCTCAAGGGTTCGCCCAGAATCCTGCTCAGGCGGGTAGCCAGACGACTGGCAAAACCGAACTCCGGTTCGTGTTGCGGAACGGCTTCCCCGTCCGGGCGTAGCTGCAGCCACTGTTCGCCGACATCCGCCGCCTCAAGACGGCGTCGCGCCTCGCTGTCAAGACCGGGCAGGACGGTCTGTAACAGGCGTATCTGGCCGGCGACAAACTCGGTCGTCTGGCGCAGGTGTATGGCCCGGTCGTTATGAAGAACTATCGAGAAGGTGGCGTATTCGGCAACGGCCACGATGGCGATGACCAGCAGGACCGTACGCGCGGCGAGCGAGGCCGGCAGCAGTTTCATTTTTCGCTTCCTTCCGCATCATTGCCGTCGGGCACGAAAACATAACCGATGCCCCACACCGTCTGCAGATAGCGCGGGTGCGCCGGATCGGCTTCGAGCAGGCGGCGTAGGCGATGGATCTGCACGTCTATGGCGCGGTCGAAGGATTCGCTCTCGTCACCGCGCGTCAGTTCAAGCAGGCGTTCGCGCTTCATCGGCCGGTTGGCATTGGCCACCAGCGCGTTGAGCAGGGCGAACTCGCCGCTGCTCAGGGCGACCGTTTCGCCCGCGCGTGAAAGCTGTCGCGTGCCGCGATCGAGTTGCCAGTTGCCAAAGCGGATGACGCCGCCCTTCGGATCGGGCGCCGCCGCCGGTTGGGTCCCACGGCGCAGGACCGCTTCGATGCGGGCCACCAGTTCGCGCGGGTCAAACGGTTTCCCGACATAATCGTCGGCACCCATTTCCAGGCCGATGACGCGGTCGACCGGTTCGTCGCGTGCGGTCAGCATGATGATCGGCCGTGTTTCACCGCGCCCGCGCAGACGGCGGCAGGCGGCCAGCCCGTCCTCGCCCGGCAGCATCAGGTCAAGCACCACGAGGTGCGGCTGGTAGCGCTCGAGGTAGGCATCGAGCTGCCGCGTATCCGGGAGCAGCAAGGTATCAAAACCGTGGCGACCGAGATAGGTGGCCAGCAGTTGCCGCAGTTCGGGGTCGTCGTCGACGAGAAGAATCTTTTTCATGTCAAGGGCTCGGATCAATGTGGTGATCATTCTATGCCCGCTTGTTGCCTTAAATCGGCCCCGGAAACAATTTGAAACCTTCTGCCCCGGAAACGAAATCCTTTGCAATGCGGGCAGGCCGAAAATGGCATTGTCGTTAAGAAACGACATATACCAATAAGCAATCACTAGCCAAAGGACTATTCCACCATGAAAACCAATATCAGTATTTCCCGTTTCATCGCCATCAGTTCGCTGGCTCTGGCCTTGCCCATGACCGCCTTCGCCATCGGTCAGGGCAATGACCGGGGCGGATCCAGCAGACATGAACGCCCGGGGGTCGAGATGCACCAGAGACAGGGCATGCCTGATCTGCGCGGAATCGACCTGAGTGCAGCACAAGTCAGCCAGTTGAGTGCGCTGCGCGACGAGCAACGAAAACTGTTCGCCGACAAGGGCCAGGCCATGCGTGATCAGCATGATGCGTTGCACAAGCTGGTCATGTCGGAGGCCTACACACCCGCTGCCGCCGCAGAAATCATCGCCAGAATCAGTGCGGCACAGAACGAAATGGCCAAGCTCCGCGCTGAGCAGGGCAACAAGCTCTACAAGATTCTTACGCCAGAACAGCGCACCAGGATGCAGCAAAACGAGTTGACAGGTCGTGGCTCGATGGGTCGCGGAAATAGGCGCTAAGCGCAGAAGCTTGCTGTCACCGAAACAGGGCCGACCGAAGGGATGGGTAAGGCGGTCGGTCCCATGTATACCAAGGAATAATCGTGAAACGTATTGCTCTGCCGCTCTCTCTTCTCATCGTTGTGCTTTGGGCTGCATTGCAGCCCATGGAAATCCTGAGCTTCTCCGCTCCCTTTCTGACTATGCGCAAGGCGCTGACCGTGCTGACCGGTGCGCTGGCCCTCGGATGGATGGGCTTTTGCATGGTGCTGGCGCTTCGCCCGGCGTGGCTGGAACGCCAGCTGGGTGGCCTGGACAAATTGTTCAGGATTCATAAGTGGGCAGGAATCGGCGCGGTATTGCTGGTCATTGCGCACTGGTTGCTGATTCTCTCGCCGCGCACCCTGATGGCCTGGGGCTGGGTTGAGAAAGTCGTGCGCAACCACCGCCCGCATGGGCCTGGGAGTGAATCGCTGGTCGGGCTGGCGAAGGAAATGGGTGAGTGGTCGGCCTGGATCATGATCATTCTGGGCATTGCCGCCCTCCTGCGTTTTGTACCGTACGGCTGGTTCCGCAAGCTGCATAAGGGCTTCCCGATTGCCTTCCTGATCGGTGCATTTCATAGTGTCATCATGCTGCGGGATGGAATGGCAACCACGCCGTTCGGGTTGATGGTCATGGCCATTGCCTTGGCCGGCAGCGTGATCGCCGTCCAGTCTCTGGCCGGCATGATCGGGCATAGTCGCAGGCATGCCGGCCGGATTTCCGGCGTCACGGTGACCGAGGCGGGCGTGCTTGATCTGCAGGTCAGCCCTGGTTCCGACTGGCCTGGGCACAAGGCAGGACAATTCGCGTTATTGACGCTCGACCGCCAGGAGGGACCGCATCCATTCACCATCGCGTCGGACTGGAAACCCGGCACCCCCTTGCGTTTCGCCATCAAGCCGCTGGGCGACTACACGCGCACGCTGGCCGGACGCGTAAAGGTCGGTGATGCGCTAACGGTCGAAGGCCCTTATGGCCGCTTTGATTTTGGCGATGTTGCCGAAGAACAGGTCTGGGTCGCCGGCGGCATCGGCGTAGCGCTCTTCCTGGCACGTCTGGAATCGCTGGCCGCATCGGGTGGCGCGCAGGGTAAAGTGCATTTCTTCTTCAGTGTGAAAAGCGCTGCCGAGGCGACTTTCCCGGTGGGTTTGGAAGACCTGTGCCGGCGCGCCGGCGTTGACTTGCACCTGCGGGTCGACGACATCGATGGACAGTTCGAGTCC
The DNA here is from genome assembly GCA_020049495.1 of Accumulibacter sp. Taxonomy (GTDB): domain Bacteria; phylum Pseudomonadota; class Gammaproteobacteria; order Burkholderiales; family Rhodocyclaceae; genus Propionivibrio. The sequence continues at coordinate 8,351 of JAIFKU010000140.1, read as the reverse complement.
GGCGAAATCGGGCAGTTCGTGCGCCAGGCGCGTGGCGTCTGGTTCTGTGGGCCTCCCGGCTGGGCCAGGATGCTGCAAAGAGCCTTGCAGCAGGACCACGGGCTATTGCCCGCTCGCTTTCATCGCGAAGTCTTCGAGTTTCGCTGATTGATTCTTCATCGCGCCGGATCAATGGGTTTCTGGCGCTGGCCGTTACAAAATCACTAAAGGAATTCAGGGAGAGGCAAGAGGAGCGCTTGTTATAATCGTTCTTTCAAATGAATCCACGGCTCCCCATGCGCAAGTTTCAATCGCTGTTCCTTGCTTTGCTGCTTCTTCCGCTGCTGGCCCTGGCCCAGCAGATGCCCACTCCGCCCGCTCTGGCCGCCAAGTCCTGGCTGCTGATCGAATCCAGTTCAGGGCAGGAACTCGCGTCGCAGGCGGCTGACGAGCGGCTTGAGCCGGCGTCGCTGACCAAGCTGATGACGGCCTATCTCACTTTTTCGGCACTCAGACAAGGCACGATCAAGCTCGACCAGTTGGTGCCCGTATCGGAGAAAGCCTGGAAAACGCAAGGCTCGCGCATGTTCATCCAGGTCAATACGCAGGTCAGGATCGAGGACCTGATCAAGGGCATGATCGTGCAGTCGGGCAACGACGCCTGCGTCGCGCTGTCCGAAGCCATCGCCGGCAGTGAGGACAGCTTTGCGCAGATGATGGGGCGCGAGGCGCAGCGCCTCGGCATGACGGCGACGAGTTTCCGCAACTCGACCGGCATGCCCGATGCGCAGCACTACACCACGGCGCGCGATCTGGCGAGGCTGACCGGCGCCCTGATTCGCGATTTCCCCGAGGAGTACGCGAAGTACTATTCGCTCAGGGAATTCCGCTACAACAATATCACCCAGCCCAATCGCAACCGCCTGCTGTGGCTCGACCCGACTGTCGACGGGGTCAAGACGGGGCATACCGATGGCGCCGGCTATTGCCTGATATCCTCGGCCAGGCGCGGTCCGCGCCGCCTGCTGTCGATTGTTCTGGGCACTGCTTCCGATAGTGTGCGCGCGCAGGAGTCGCTGAAATTGCTCAATTTCGGCTTCCAGTCCTACGATGCCGTGCAGCTTTACGCGAAGAATCAGACCGTTTCCAGCCTGAAGGTCTGGAAGGGCTCGGAGAACCTGGTCAAAGCCGGCTTCAGCAGCGATTTCATCCTCGCCGTGCCCAAGGGCTATGCGCCACGTCTGAAAGTCGAAATGCTTTCGCAGCAACCGCTGGTCGCCCCGGTGACGCCGGGGCAGGTGGTGGCCACGATGAAAGTCAGTATCGACGGCAAGCCGTTCGGCGATTACCCCGTGGCGGCCATTGAAGGCGTCCCGGTGGCCGGCATCTTCGGACGAATGATCGATTCGGTCCGTCTCTGGTTCAACTGACGGAACGCGTCGTGACCGCTTATCTCAACGGCCGCTTTCTGCCGCTCTCCGAAGCCCGTATTTCGCCGCTCGATCGCGGGTTCCTGTTCGCCGACGGCGCTTACGAGGTCATCCCGGTCTATTCCCGCTACCCCTTCCGCATCGATGAGCATCTGCGCCGCCTGCAGGCCTCGCTTGACGGCATCCGCCTCGCCAACCCGCACACGCCTGAACAATGGCGGGCGATCATTCTGCGCATCATTGCGGCAGCGCAATTCGATGACCAGACGCTGTACATCCAGGTCACCCGCGGTGCCGACAGCAAGCGCGATACGCCTTTCCCGAGCGGTGTTGCGCCGACGGTATTCCTGTTCACGGCGCCCCTGATCAGTCCGACGGCGGAGCAGCGCGCGAGTGGTATTGCCGCCATTACGGCAGAAGACATCCGCTGGGGACGCTGCGACCTCAAGACCGTCTCCCTGCTGGCCAACGTACTGACACGCCAGTTGGCCGTCGACGCCGGGTGTATTGAAACCATCATGCTGCGCGACGGTTTCCTGACCGAAGGCTCGGCGTCGAACATATTCGTCGTCAGCGATGGCCTCATTCTGGCGCCGCCGAAGGATCAACGCATGCTGGCCGGCATTACCTACGATGTGGTTCTCGAACTCGCGGCAAAACATGGCGCGGCGTATGCCGTGCGCCCGGTTTCCGAAGCCGAACTGCGCTCGGCCGACGAATTGTGGATGACCTCTTCGAACAAGGAAGTGCTGGCCATTACGACCCTTGACGGCCAGCCTGTCGGCCACGGTGCGCTAGCCGGCAAGCCCGGCCCGGTAACACGGCAGATGCATGCCTGGTACTGCGCTTTCCGTGACGAGGTGATGCGGCATGCCGGAAGCTGACAGATCAGCGCAGGAAACCCTGCTCGAGTTTCCCTGCGCCTTTCCGCTCAAGATCATGGGCCGTGCCGAGGGCGCTCTGGCGCAGACCGTGCTCGATATCGTGCTCCGTCATGCCCCCGATTATGATGGCGCAACGATGGAAATGCGCGCCTCGAGCGGCGGCAACTACCTCAGCCTGACCTGCACCATCAACGCCACGTCAAAACCCCAGCTCGACGCCCTCTATCGCGAACTCTCCGCTCACCCGCTGATCAAGGTGGTGTTGTAGTGAGGAATCTGCGTGAACAGTGAGAGGCCTGGCCTGCTCATCCGCCATTGCGGGCTGGCGGACTACGAACCGACGTGGCAGGCCATGATCAGCTTCAGCGCCAACCGCCACGCACAAACTCCGGATGAACTCTGGGTCTGCCAGCATCCGCCGGTGTTTACGCTGGGTCAGGCGGGCAAGCCCGAGCACCTGCTGGCCGACATCGGCATCCCGTTGATCAGGATCGATCGCGGCGGGCAGATCACCTACCACGGCCCCGGCCAGGTCGTGATCTACCTGCTGCTCGATCTGGAGCGGCGCGGACTCAAGGTGCGCGAGCTGGTCACGCGCATCGAGCAGGCGATCATCGACCTGCTGGCCGAACACGGCGTTGCCGCGAGCAGACTGCAGGGAGCGCCCGGCGTGTATGTCGATCAGGGCGGGACGCAGGCCAAGATCGGCGCGCTCGGCCTGCGCGTGCGCAAGAACTGCTGCTATCATGGGCTCAGCCTCAACGTGGACATGGACCTGTCGCCGTTTGCCGCGATCAATCCCTGCGGCTATGCCGGCATGGCCGTCACGCAGACCCGCGACCTGGGAATACCCCTGAGCCCGGAGCAGGCGGCGCAAGCGCTGGTCAGCCACCTCAGCCAACAACTGGAGCACGCATGAGCGAACAGGACAGCAAGCCGGCAGGCAAGATTGCCGGAGCCAAGCAGAGGGGCGAGTTGAAAACGGCGCGCATTCCGATCAAGGTCGTCGCCGCCGCCGAGCCGCTGCGCAAGCCGGCGTGGATTCGCGTCAAGGCCGGCAACGACGCCGGCCGCTTCGGCGAAATCAAGAAAATGCTGCGCGAGCAGAAATTGCACACCGTGTGCGAGGAAGCCGCCTGCCCGAACATCGGCGAATGCTTCGGGCGCGGCACCGCCACCTTCATGATCCTCGGCGACATCTGCACGCGCCGCTGTCCCTTCTGCGACGTCGGCCACGGCAAGCCCTTGCCGCCCGACCCGGACGAACCGTCGAACCTGGCCGACAGCGTGGCCAGGCTGAAACTGCGCTACGTGGTGATCACCAGCGTCGATCGCGACGACTTGCGCGACGGCGGCGCGCAGCACTTCGTCGACGTCATCGCCGCGGTGCGCGAGAAATCCCCAGACACCATCATCGAAACGCTGGTGCCCGATTTCCGGGGGCGCATGGAAATCGCCATCGAGGTGCTCGGCCAGTCGCTGCCCGACGTACTCAACCATAACCTGGAAACAGTGCCGCGCCTTTACCGGCAGGCGCGCCCCGGCGCCGACTATGCGCATTCGCTGGCTTTCATGAAGCAGTTCAAGGCCCGCTACCCGCAGGTTCCGACCAAGTCCGGCCTGATGGTCGGCCTCGGCGAAAGAGACGAGGAAATTCTCGACGTGCTGCGTGATCTGCGTGCCAACGGCGTCGAAATGCTGACCATCGGCCAGTACCTCGCGCCCTCGCCGCACCACTTGCCGGTTTCGCGCTACGTGCATCCGGATACTTTCGCGCTCTATGCGCGCGAGGCCAGCGCCATGGGCTTCACCGGTGCGGCCTGCGGCCCGATGGTGCGTTCATCGTACTGGGCCGACAAGCAGGCGCACAGCGCCGGGGTTGTTGTCAATTCCGGCGATGACAGCGACGAATAACTCACGGAATCTCTGTACTGTTTTTCTGGCCTGAAGCCCGATGATCGAGCCTGGCACCCGGATCGGTTCGCTGTCAGGAAAAGATCGTCTTCATTTCGTTGGCATCGCGTTCTATTTCGGTAAGCAGCGCGGCGAAGTCCTCGCGTACCACACCGTCGTCGCTAATGCCCGGTCCCATGCTCGAATCCATCCATTCGGAGTGGGCATCATCGAGGGCGCTTGCAACATAAATGATGGTGGGAAGGTCACGCACGATCACCGGCCGGCTCCTCGGCTGATGGTGATCGATCGACGCGTTGCTGATTTCCTCGGACAATCCGAGCGCGTTGAGCAGCGTCACACCGATGCTTTCGTGCCACTGAATGATCAGGTGCTTGACGGTGTCGGGCCGGGCACGCAACTCAGGGTATTGCGCAGCACGGTAGACCATGTAGAAGGCGCCCAGGTCGTGCACCAGACCGGCCAGCATGGCTTCGTCCGGATGCACGCGCGTATAGGTATGTGCGAGCACGCGCGCCGCGGCTGCCGTTCTCAGCGAATGGTCCCAGAGCGCTTGCGTAAGACTGAGGAAAACGGCCAGATCCTTGGCGCGCAGCAGTTGATTCATGGCGATTGCCAACGCGGTGGTGCGAACGAGATCGACGCCGAGACGACTGACCGCGTCTTGCAGGGTGCGCGTCGGTGTGCCATTGGGACTGTAAATGACCGAACTGGCCAGTTGCATCAGTTTGGTCGCGATCAGCGGTTCGAGCCCGACGATCTTGGCAATTCGCGCAGTCGGCAAACTGGTGTTCTGCAATTCCCGGCGCAGACGTATCGCGGTGTCGAACGAGGTCGGAAAAACGACGTCGCCAGCCAACTCGCGTGCAATATCTTCGAGCATCTGAAAGCGCTGAGCGTTAAGGTCTGCGCCAACCTTGTCCGGGACCTGTTCTTTGCTGGTATCTGATGCCATAACGGGCTGCATTGCTCCCCATGTTTCGGCCGGACGTGATGTCAGCCGCACAAAACTGCAAACCCGATGATGATATGCCAGATGAAAAATAACCGCAATCCAGACTCATTCCTCATTGGAAACACGGCACTACCTTCAGACTCATTCCATATTGGAAAAGACTGTTTCTTGAGTAACAGCATTAAAAACAGGTAGCATGAAACCCCTCTTGGAAGACGAAAAGCCGAGGGTGCCTCTCGAACGTCAAAGACTCCGCACATTTTGTTGCCGTTGTCTTGTGCAAGCACACCGCTACGTTCTGACATAAGTAATTCTGGAGATTGCACATGAAAGAAATTGTCGTTATCGCACCGATAGCCTCCATGCCTGAGGTCACCCGGCGTGTGGTTGAGGAAAACGGCTACAACAACGTCGAAATCCTTGAGGGCAATCTCCGGAAAGGAGTCGAAGAAGCCAGGCGTGCTGTCGACGCTGGGGCAAAAATCATCATTTCCCGCGGGGGGACCTACGAACTGATCAGGTCCGAGTTTGATATTCCCGTGGTTGAGATCAAGGTCACCGCGTTTGATCTGATTGATAGTTTCAAGGCCGTTAAAGAGTCGGGAGAAACGGGAGCTATTGGCGTTATCGGCTACAAGAATGTAATTTCAGGCGCGGATATTGTTGCTGAAGTAATGGGCTTGAAAACGGCTTGTTTTGAGATGACGGAAAAATGTGATGTTGCCGCTGAGGTGGAACGGCTTATAACACAGGGCATCCGGGTATTTGTGGGCGATGCGAACGTACAGGACGCCGTTGCCAGGCACCGCTGCAAAAGCGTTCTGGTCAATTCGGGCAGTCAAGCCTTGCAAAATGCCATACAGCACGCAAAAGGCATTCTGTATGCCTCAAAGCAACAAAAGGAAAAAGCGCAGCAATTTGCCACAATTATCGATTTTGTACATGACGGGATTATCGCTATTGATAATCTGGGTTTAATCACCGTATTTAACAGCGCTTCGGAGAAGATCACCGGGTTTACCAAACAGGAGGCCCTGGGCAAGAAAATTACCGAGCTTCTTCCAGAAGCCCGCTTGCTCAGCATTCTCGAAACGGAGCGTTCTGAAATTGGTGATATTCAGTGGCTGGATAACCAGACGGTTATTGCCGCCAACAGGGTACCGGTGATTGTCGATGGTGAGGTTCTTGGCGCGGTGGCTACTTATCAGGATATCACCGAAGTTCAAAAGCTTGAGCAGAAAATCCGTATCCGGCTTTCGGAAAAAGGATTTGTCGCACAGTACAATTTTGCTGGCATCGTCCACAAGAGCGCTGAAATTTCCGAGTGCATCGAGACCGCACAGAAGTTTGCCAAATATGACACTTCGGTGCTGATTTGCGGACCGTCCGGCGTTGGCAAGGAACTTTTCGCACAAAGTATCCACAACGGCAGCCAGCGCAAGAATTCCCCGTTTGTTGCGATTAATTGTGCGGCTCTTCCGGAGTCGTTGATCGAAAGTGAACTCTTTGGTTATGTCGAGGGGTCTTTCACGGGGGCGGTCAAGAAGGGGAAGGCCGGGCTATTTGAAATGGCTCATGGCGGAACGATATTCCTCGACGAGATCAGCGAACTACCCTTGCTTCTTCAGGGCAGATTGCTCAGGGTCCTGCAGGAAAAGCAGGTCATGCGTATCGGAGACAACAAACTCATCCCCGTTGATGTGCGGATTATTTGTGCCACCAACCGGGATTTGCGCAGTCTGGTCAGTCAGAACCAGTTCCGGGGTGATCTGTATTTCAGAATTGCCATTCTTGGTTTGTTTATTCCCCCGCTCAATGAACGCGTGGACGATATTGAGCTCTTGAGTACGCATTTTGTCGATGAGTTCGGTTACCGATACCGCAAAGGACGAATGCTACTTGCCCCGGATGCGCTTGAGTATCTGCGGGCTTATGTCTACGAAGGCAATGTCAGGGAGTTGCAGGGCATGATCGAACGCGCTGTTGTGATCTGTGAAGGGAAAACCATCAGAGCGGCTGATTTTGAATTAACCTGGCGCGAAGTATCGCGTAGCCGACCTGAAGCGCGCAGCCCCGATTTTTCTGACGGGCAGACCTTGAAATGCCTGGAGGATGAGTACATTGACTACGTTTACAAAAAGACCAATGGTTCGATAAAGGAGTGCAGCGCAATATTGGGCATTGACCGTACAACACTTTGGCGAAGGATCAAGGAAAAGCAGGGATTGCTTAACAAGTGATGCTGTACAGGCTGCCTGGACGAATGGGAGGAATATGACGCTGGTGATGAATTGAAATGAGCCGGTTCAGAAATCAATCGAGTAGTTGAAACCCCAGTACAACGAAGATACGGTTTGCATGCGCATCAATAAACCCAGTTTCAACAATGGCGTCGTAAGCACGATGCACTGGAAGATGCATTAGCCTTTTCTGTACCGGCTGAAAGTCTGCCGCTCATGCAGCAAATTGCAGCATTGAGTTGCAATTATCAACCAAACGGGTATCCAGTCATGCCATATAATTACCAATACTCTCATTTAAAACAATGAGATAAGCTGTATTCCTTACTCGTGGCAAGCTTATTGCGTAGCTACTGTCGCCTTAAGCAAACTGGTGTCGGTGTCTGGCGTTCATCAAATGGAACGTGTGCCTGCCAATGACAACTGGTTTTGGCTTTTTTGCATCAAGTCGTAAACAGAGTGCCGTCAAGGAGAAACACATGCCGAAGTTTGCTGCAAATCTGACCATGATGTTCAACGAAGTTGATTTCATGGATCGCTTCAAAGCCGCAAGTGACGCGGGGTTCAAGGGTGTTGAATATCTCTTTCCCTACGCCTATCCGAAAGAGCAACTTGCCGAGCAGCTCAATCGCTATGGACTGACCCAGGTACTGCACAACGTATCCTCGGGTGACTGGGCCAAGGGCGAGCGCGGCATTGCCATTTTGCCGGAGCGCATCGGCGAGTTTCAGGACAACGTGGGCAACACCATCGAGTACGCAACGGCGCTTGGCTGCAAACGCATTAACGTAATGGCCGGAATAGCACCGGCTGGCGCTGATCCGGACAAACTGCGCGAGACCTTCGTGGCCAACATCCGGTTTGCCGGACAGCAACTCAAAGCCCATGGCATCAAACTCGTTGTCGAAGCGATCAACACCTTCGACATTCCCGGTTTCTACGTGTCCAG
>JAIFKU010000013.1 GCA_020049495.1 Accumulibacter sp. | reverse complement strand
CGCTTTGCCCGCATTGGCTGCCACTGCGCCGCAAGTTGCGGGCAAGTCGGCCAGAACACCCATGATCGAAAGATCCGATTCCGTCGGAACGCCGCGCGACCGTGCCGAAACCGAATACCGCAAGGCCATTGCTGCAGTCAATCAGGGACGGATTGAAGAGGCGCTGGAGAGCTTGCGCAACTCGCTGCGACAGGATGGACTGCATAGCGCTTCCCGGCAACTGCTGGTCAAGCTGTTGCTTGAAGCCAAGCGTCCTGATGAGGCCATCCAGGCCTTGCACGACGGGTTGCAGGGGCAGCCGGCGCAGACCGGCTGGGCGATGAGCCTGGCGCGTTTGCAGGTTGACCGTGGGGATCTCGCCGGAGCCTGGCAGACCCTTGATTATTCATTGCCGGCGGCAGTCGGCAATGCCGATTATCAGGGCTTTGCAGCGCATGTCCTGCAGCGCCTTGGGCGAAACAAGGAAGCGAGTGAGCGCTATCAGGCGGCAAGCCGCTTGTCTCCAGCCGATGGTCGCTGGTGGCTGGGATTGGGTCTGGTTCTTGATGCCGAAGGTCGTTCTGCCGAAGCCAGAGAAGCTTACCTTCGTGCCCGGCAAAGTGGCAACCTCAGTGCCGAGTTGATGGTCATGATCGAGCAGAAACTCCGCTAAGCCGATACCTTGATGCTTTCTCATAGTGGTTCTGAAATAGAACAATATTATGAATATGCATCGGTTGTAATTTCAGCAAAACCAAGTAAAAATAGACCTGTACATTGGATCGTCAAGGAAGGTGCGTTTGCCGGTAATTGTATATCCTGCATCAAGTTGGCTTGCTGGCTCACTCGTGATGCGACAGTCCGCACCCGTCCCTGGCTTTGAACGACGACAGTTTTGACACGAAACTGAGTGCCGTCAGACATTCCACATCAGAGGTGACAAACATGAGCATCGTATCGGACACGGATAGCAGCCTGCTGCGCAATCTGCGCGAAATATCCTCGCGCCAGAAAGTCTCGGCAGCCCTCGGCGAACATCTCGAACAGTATTTTGCCGATGCTGACGTCGCCAGTTTCGGCGAAGTCAGCCCCGAAGAACTGCACGGCGCGGCGCTCCAGCACCATCGCCTCGGCTTTTCAAGGCTCCCCGGTCAGGCGGCGATTGTCTCCTACACACCCGATTTTGACAGGCACGGCTGGCATTCGCCGCATACCGTGATCGACATCGTCACCGACGATATGCCCTTCCTCGTCGATTCGATCACCATGACCGTTTATCGCCATGGCCTAGCGATCCATAAACTGATGCACCCGCTGCTCGGTGTCGAGCGCGATGCGGCCGGTACTTTGCAACGGACTGCCGATCTTGGATCTGCCGGTACCCGCACTGAATCCTGGATTCATCTTGAAATCGACCGCATCGGCGATGCTCTTCAGATCGAGGGTTTGCGTGCCGAGATTGTCGAGGTTCTCGCTGACGTCCGCGCCGCCGTCGAAGACCATCTCCCGATGCGCCAGAGCGTTGCCCTGGCCATCGCCGATCTCGAAAAGTCGGCCGAGCCCGAGAATCAGGAGATCAGCGAATTCCTGCGCTGGATTGCCGCTGAAAATTTCGTCTTTCTCGGCTACACGCATTACCACGCCGACAACACTGCAGGCGAACTGAAGCGCTCTGCGGACGGAGGCCTCGGCCTGTTGCGGCGAACCGATCATCCGCGCTTCGGTCGCTGTCTCGCCGGTATCCCGGGAAATCTGGATGAGATTGCCCGCATGCCGTCGGCGCTGACGCTGGTCAAGGCGGATGGCCGTTCATCGCTGCACCGCCCGAACTATCTCGACTTCATCGGCGTACACCACCGCGACGAGGCGGGAAACATCGTTGGCGAACACGTCTTCGTCGGCCTCTACGCCATGCACGTTTATCACATTTCGACCAATGACATTCCGGTCGTGCGCAGCAAGGTCGCGGCAGTACGCTCCGCCTGCGGTTTTGCGCCCGGCAGCTACCGCGACAAGGCCCTGGTCAACGTACTCGAAACCTATCCGCGCGAGGAACTGATCGAGGTCCGCACGGATGACCTGCTGCGCATCGCCAGCGGCATCGTCATGCTGCAGGAACACCCGCGCGTCCGCGTTTTCCTGCGTAACGACAACTGGGGGCGTTATGTCTCGGCGCTGGTCTATATGCCGCGCGACCGCTTCGATACCACCATACGGCGGCGCATCATCGCCCTGCTCAGGGAAACCCTGCAGGCCGACAGTGTCGATTTCTTCCTGATGGTCGGCGAATCGCGACTCGCGCGCCTGCACCTGATAGCAAGGATGCCGGCCGGAACACGCTATGCATACGATGCCAGCCTCTTCGAACGTGAAGTCGCACGCATCGTCCGCGGCTGGCATGACGAGTTGCAGCACAACCTGATCGAACACTGCGGCGAGGAACGCGGCAACACCCTGCTGCGCCGCTACGCGCTGGCGCTGCCGCTGGCCTATCAGGACCAGGTGCCGCCGACGTCGGCAGTCTCCGATCTTGAACGTCTCGAAACGGCCGAAAAGAGTGGTCGCATCGAGCTCAAGCTCAACGCCCCGTATGGCGAAGATGGCTCGCACCAGCACCTCAAGATTTTCCTGAAAGGCCAGCCGAGACCACTTTCGGCCGTACTGCCCGTCCTCGAAAACATGGGTGTGACCGTCCTCTCCGAACAGCCGTTCAATCTGAGTGACAGCGACCTGCACATTGCCGATTTTGCCATTCGCCTGCCGCAGGCCAACGCGCTTGACGACGAAGCAACCCGTGGCTGCTTTATCGAATTGCTTGAAAAACTGCTGCGCGACGAAGCCGAAAACGATGGCTTCAACCGCCTGACGCTGCTCGCCGGACTTGACGGCGGACGCATCACCATCCTGCGCGCCTACGCTCGCTACCTGCGTCAGGCTGGCCTGCCCTTCAGCCAGGTTTACATTGAACGCTGTCTGGCGATGCACCCGCATATCGCCCGCCTGCTGTCCGACCTCTTCGCGGAGCGTTTCTCGCCCAACGGCGACGATGCTCGCGCCGAAGTCATCAGTGGCCAGCTCACCGCCGCCCTGTCCAAAGTCAGCAATCTTGACGACGACCGCATCCTCTCCGGCTACCGCACCGCCTTTGATGCGACGATGCGCACCAACGCCTGGCAGACGACCGCCGACGGCAAGACAAAAGATTACCTGTCGTTCAAGATATCGTCGAAACTCATTCCCTTCCTGCCCAAACCGCTGCCGCTCTACGAAATCTTCGTCTATAGCCAGCGCATGGAAGGCATTCACTTGCGCGGATCGAGCGTCTCGCGCGGTGGCCTGCGCTGGTCGGATCGCATGGAAGACTACCGCACCGAGGGTCTCGCCCTGATGAAGGCACAGATGGTCAAGAACGTCGTCGGTGTTCCGCTTGGCGCCAAGGGCTGCTTCGTCGGCAAGCGCCTGCCGCCGGCCAGCGAGCGTGATGCCTGGATGGCTGAAGGCATCGCCTGCTACAAGACCTATATCCGCGGCCTGCTCGACATCACCGACGATCTTGTCGCCGGCAAAATTGTGCCGCCTAAGAACGTCCGCCGCCGCGATGGCGACGACCCCTACCTCGTGGTTGCGGCCGACAAGGGCACCGCCACCTTCTCCGACATCGCCAACTCCATCGCCATCGAATACGGCTTCTGGCTGGGCGACGCCTTTGCCTCCGGCGGCTCGGTCGGTTTCGACCACAAGAAAATGGGCATTACTGCACGCGGTGCCTGGGAAGCAGTCAAGCGTCACTTCCGCGAACTCGGACACGACACGCAATCCCAGCCCTTTACGGCGGTTGGTATCGGCGACCTCTCGGGCGACGTCTTCGGCAACGGCGCACTGCGCACGAATCAGATGCAACTGCTTGCCGTATTTGATCACCGGCACATTTTTCTGGATCCGAATCCGGACCCTGCCCGCAGCCTGATCGAGCGACAACGGATGTTCGATCTGCCGCGTTCGTCCTGGGACGACTACGACAAATCGCTGATCTCGACCGGCGGCGGTGTCTGGCCGCGCAGTGCAAAAACCATTCCCCTGTCGCCGGAAATTCGCGCCCGGCTGGGTGTCGATGCCGAACAGATGACACCGAACGAACTGATGAGCACCATCCTCAAGGCACCGGTTGACCTGCTCTACAACGGCGGCATCGGCACCTACTTCAAGGCCAGCAGCCAGAGCCACCAGGACGCCAATGACCGGGCCAACGACGCCATTCGTGTCGACGCCAGCGAAATTCGCGCCAAGGTCATCGGCGAAGGCGGCAACCTCGGATTCACGCAGAAAGCACGTGTTGAATACGCGCTGAAAGGCGGGCTGAACTACACCGATGCCATCGATAATTCGGCCGGTGTCGGCACCTCCGACCACGAAGTCAACATCAAGATCCTGACCTCGATCCTGATCGCTCAGGGCGACATGACCTTCAAGCAGCGCGACGCCTTGCTTGCTTCAATGGCCGACGACGTAGGCCTGCAGGTACTGATCGACAACTATCAGCAAACCGCCGCTGTGTCGCTGGAAGCCGCGGCTGGCAAGGACATGCTCAACGCGCACAGCCAGTTGATGCAGCACCTCGAAAGCAAGGGAACACTCAATCGCGCGATCGAGTTTCTGCCCGACGAGAAAGCGCTCAGCGAGCGTGCGCAGATGGGACGTGGCCTGACCGCACCGGAAATTTCGGTTCTTCTCGCCTATACCAAGATCGCACTGAAGGAAGCCATTCTCGCCTCACAGGTTCCCGACGCCGAGGAATTCCAGCCCCTGCTGGTCAATTACTTTCCGGACGCCATTCTCAACAGTCAATGCAAGGCGCAGATTCCTCATCATCCGCTGAAGCGGGAAATCATCACCACGCAGATCGTCAGCCGTCTGGTTAACCGCATGGGAACATGCTTCACGCTGCAGATCGGCGACGAAACCGGTGCCGACCTCGCACAGATCATCAAGGCCTGGTACGTATCCAGTGAATTGCTGGGAGCCGAGACCCTCTGGGGTGAAATCGAAGCGCTTGACCTGAAAATTCGGGCGGCCCAGCAGATGGCACTGATGAACACCTTGCGTGACATGGTCAGTGCCGCAACGCGTCAGGTTCTGGCTGCGCAAATGGCCGGTGCAACCATTGCCGCCATCATCGATACCTATCGTGAGGCTGTCAGTACGGCGATTGCCGCCACTCGTGTCGGCAAGAATGCAGGCCATGAAGCGGTGTCCGCGGTTCTCGATGCACGCGCCGGCATCGTCAGCGTCTTCGAACTGGTCGATCTGGCCCGTGCCAGCAACAAACCGCTGGACGAGGTTGCCGCCGCGTGCGGCCGTCTCGATGCCAGCCTCGACCTGGCCTGGCTCGGCAATGCCATTGGCCGCTTGCCTGCCGGTAATCGCTGGCAGGCACGGGCGAGGGCACAACTCGCGGGCGAACTGCGCAAACTTCGGCAAACTCTGCTGCAACAAGGCCTGAGTGAAAATCAATCCGCCGCCGCAATCGCTCGCGATGTCGTCGGTGAACTGAAACGCAATGCCCCGCAGGATCTGGCCATGCTCTCGGCCGGCCTGGCCGAAATCAGGCGATTGCTTGTCGCCTGATCATTCGATCAGGTGCAGGGGGAAGCTGTAATGGCTTCTCCTTTTTATGCTGACTTCGGCAGTGCCCGTGCCACGACCAGCAGGCTGACCTCGACCGCGCCGTGCAGCTTGAGCGTGCGTGCGCATTCGTCGAGCGAGCTGCCGGTGGTCATCACGTCGTCAACGAGAATGATCCGCTTGCCGCTGAAATCGGCCGAGCAGTGGAAGGCGCCGCGAATATTTTTTACCCGTTCGCGCCAGGGCAGGTCGGCCTGGGCCGGCGTGTCGCGCGAGCGGCTACAACTTCTCGCATCGATCGGCAGCAGCCATGCCTTGCTGACCGGTCGCGCGAGTTCAAGCGCCTGGTTGAAACCGCGTTCGCGCAAACGCTCGGGATGCAGCGGCAAGGGGATGATCACGTCGGCAGCAATGGGCGTGCTTGACGCGGCCAGTTGCCGGCCGAAATAGGCGCCGAGCGCCAGGCGATGCCCGTATTTGAAGGACTGAACCAGTTTGTCGAGCGGGAAGTCATAGCGATACACGGCCAGGGTGCTGTCGTAGTTCGGTGGCTTTGACAGGCAGCGGCCGCAGATTTCGCCATTTGCCGTGGGCAGGGCGCAGCGCGGGCAAAGCGGCTGTTGAAGCCGTGGCAGATCGGCGGCACAGGCGCTGCACAGGATGTCCTGGTCACTGGTGGCCGCGCAAAGCAGGCAGTCCTGTGCCAGCAAGGTGCCAACGCCGGGTATCGATGCGGTCTGAAAGCCCTTGTTTTGAGGTAAAATCGGCATCTCCGATCTGAGTCCGAGCGGTACATGGATTGTGCCTGCATGTTCCCTGCCTGTCTCCCTTTTTTATGCCAGGATTTGCTGATGATTGCAATTTGTTCTCAGTGAACATGCCGGCGCCTTTTGTTGATTCGCGCCAGGTGCGGCGCAATTTCTCGCGTGCGGCGGCGGGCTACGATGCGCTTGCCGTTTTGCAGCGCGAGATCGCCAGCCGCATGCTCGAACGGCTCGACTACGTGAAGATCGAGCCGCGCTGCGTGCTCGATCTGGGTTGCGGCACCGGGGCCAGCCTGACCGCGTTGAGCGAGCGTTACCCGAAGTCGCAGATCGTCGGCGCCGATCTTTGCGTCGCCATGCTGCTTGCCGGACGTGGCCAGCGCACACGCTTGCGCTGGCTGCTTCCCTTCCTGCGCGGCAGCAAGACCTCGCTGGTTTGTGTCGATGCGCCGGCCCTGCCCTTCAAATCGGGATCGCTGGGGCTGATCTGGTCGAACTTGATGCTGCACTGGCTGAACGATCCGCTACCGGTTTTCCGCGAAATGCAGCGCACAATGGACGTGGGCGGGCTGTTGATGTTTTCCACTTTCGGACCGGACACGCTGAAAGAATTGCGCGCCAGCTTTTCCGACGGCTACGAGCATACCCAGCGCTTTACCGACATGCACGATTACGGCGATATACTTATCGAATGCGGCTTTGCCGATCCGGTGATGGATGTCGAGGTGCTGACCTTGACCTATCCGAGTATCGACGACCTTTTCCGGGACTTGCGTCAGAGCGGCTCCGGCTGTGCTATGCACGCACGTCGTCACGGGTTGATGGGGCGTACGGCCTGGGCGGCGGCGCGTGCCGAGTACGAGAAACGGATGAACGACGGGCGCCTGCCGGCAACCTTCGAAGTGGTTTATGGCCATGCCTGGAAAGCACAACCCAGGAATACGGCTGACGGGAACGCAATCGTTCGTTTTGATCCCAAGCAACGTCTTCGTTAAGCACAGGATTTGCTATGATTGGCAGGTTTGGCTCTTACGCTATCTCTGATTTTTAATTCCTTGCAGGAACACATCATGTTGCAAAAACTTGCTTCTTTCGCCGGAATAAATGGCCCGGTGGTTACCATCGTCATGGATGGCTACGGTATTTCTAAGTCCGATGTCGGCAGCGCCATTGCCGCGGCGAGAAAGCCGACCCTTGACCGGCTGTTCGCCAATTATCCGAATATCACCCTGCGTGCGCACGGTACGGCGGTGGGCATGCCGTCCGACGAGGACATGGGCAATTCCGAAGTCGGCCATAACGCCATCGGTGCCGGCCAGGTGTATAGCCAGGGTGCGTCGCTGGTTGCCGATGCCATTGCCTCCGGCGCGATCTGGCAGGGCGAGGCCTGGCAGCAGGTTGTCGCCGGTGCCAAGGCCGGTCGTGGTGTCATCCATTTCATCGGTCTGTTCTCGGACGGCAATGTGCACAGCCATGTCGACCACCTCAAGGCGCTGGTGCTGCGGGCCAGGGAAGAGGGCGTCAAGGCGGTGCGCATTCACATCCTGCTCGATGGACGTGACGTGCCGGAAACCAGCGCCCTCGATTACATCGAACCGTTCGAAACCTTCCTGGCCGAAGCCAGCGCCGGCGGCTTCGATGCGCAGATCGCCTCGGGTGGCGGGCGCATGAATATCACCATGGATCGTTACGACGCCAACTGGAGCATGGTTGAAAAGGGTTGGCACACGCATGTACTGGGCGAGGGCGAGCAGTTTGCCAGCGCCTCGGCGGCGGTAAAGGCCTTGCGTATCAAGTTCCCGGGAACCATCGACCAGGATCTGCCGCCTTTCGTCATTGCCAGGGATAGCCAGCCCGTCGGTACGGTCGAGGACGGCGATTCCGTCGTTCTCTTCAACTTCCGTGGCGACCGCGCCATTGAAATCACCCGGGCGTTCGAGGAAACAGCATTCGACAAGTTCGACCGCGTGCGCGTGCCGAAGGTGACCTATGCCGGCATGCTGCAGTACGACGGCGACCTCAAGCTGCCCCGGCGCTTTCTGGTGAACCCGCCGGCCATTCTGGATACTTCGGGCGAGTGGTTTGCCAAGGGTGGTATCACCCAGTTTGCCTGTTCCGAGACACAGAAATTCGGCCATGTGACCTACTTCTGGAACGGCAACCGTTCGAACAAGTTCGACGGTGAAACCTATCAGGAAGTGCCGAGCGACGTGGTGCCTTTCGAGCAGCGCCCGTGGATGAAAGCCGCTGAAATTGCCGACGCCATGATAGCGGCGCTGAAGAGCGGTCAGTACCGGACGCTGCGCTGCAATTTCGCCAACGGCGACATGGTCGGCCACACCGGTAATTTCCGCGCGGCGACAATGGCCATCGAGGCCGTGGATCTGGAACTGGCGCGCATCCTGCCGGTAATTGATGCCATGGGTGGCGTGGCGCTGATCACTGCCGACCACGGCAACGCCGACGAGATGTACGAACTGGACAAGAAAACCAGGCAGCCGGCGCAGAACCAGGACGGCTCGTTCAAGGCCAAGACCGCGCATACGCTTAACCCGGTCCCACTCATTCTTTACGATAATGTCACGGGTGGGAAACTTGCTCTCAAGAAGCTGCCGACAGCCGGGCTGTCGAACATTGCCGCGACAACGGCCAATCTTCTCGGTCTTGAGAAGCATGCCAAGTGGGACGAGAGCCTGCTGGAGATCAAATAGCTAAAAGCCGCGATTAACCACATCGCGGCTCAGGTTCTTTCTATGAGTGGCCGCTGTTGCGGAATCAGCCAGTGATGTAGTTTTCGAGCTGGCTGATGATGAACTTCTGCTGGCTGATCATTTCCTTGACCACGTCACCGATCGAGATGATGCCGAGAACATTCTTTTGCGCATCAAGCACGGGCAGGTGGCGGATGTGCTCTTCAGTCATGATCGCCATGCATTCTTCGATCGTCCGGTCCTGCGTGACATAGATCACCTTGCCGGTCATGACTTCACTGACCAGGGTGTGCCGCGATGCCTTGCCTTGCAGGATCACCTTGCGCGCGTAGTCACGTTCCGAGAAGACACCAACCAGACGCTTGCCGTCAAGCACCAGCAGAGCGCCAACGTTGACTTCGGCCATGATTTCTATTGCACGCAGTACCGTCTGCCCGGGAGCAACGACGGTAAGATTCTTGTTCTTTCCATCAATAAGCTGTTTCAGTGTTTTCATGGTGTGCTCCCTTGGAATTATCAGTTAGTTCGTATCAGCGCAAGCCGGCAATGTAGTCGGCAAGCGCCTTGATCTGCTTGTCCGAGAGTTTGTCTGCAATGGTCCGCATCATCTTCTCCGGATCATTGGAACGCTCTTCGCTGCGGAAGTTCTTCAACTGGGTTTCGGTGTACTCGGCATGCTGTCCGGAGAGGCGCGGGTACTGCGCCGGAACGCCGGCGCCGGCCGGGCCGTGGCAACCGGCACAGGCCGGAACGCCCCGGTCGAAATCGCCTTTGCGCCAGAGAATCCTGCCGGCTGCAACCAGTTTTGCGTCGGTTGCAGCCGCCGGTTTCGGCTTCTGTTGCGAGAAATAGAGCGCCAGACTCTTCATGTCTTCAGTGCTCAGGGGCGCCGCCATGCCAGCCATGATTGGGTTGTTGCGTACGGCCGGTTTGCCATCGGCGGCCTTGAACTCGGAAAGCTGCTTGAACAGATATTCCGGCCCCTGACCGGCGAGAATCGGGTTGGCGGGTATCGCACTGTTGCCATCGGCATTGTGGCAGGCCACGCAGACCGTTTCCGCAATCTTTTTGGCTTTAGCCAGATCGGGTTTGGCTTTTGCTTCTTCTGCCGCATGGACGGAGAAGCAGGCGGCCATGAGAACCGCAAGAGCCGTGGTACGAATCATGGACAAACTCCTATGGATGAGCCCGGGTTCAGAGAAGCAATCTTGCAAACCTGATATTCTATAGCACTTTAGGGCTGCGTCACGCTAGCCCCCAACCTCTCCGGTTTGCCCATGCCTCTCTTTCAGCAGGCGGTATTTCATACCACCGTCGCCAATTTACGTGATTTGCCGGCCGACTCCCAGCGCGAGATCGCCTTTGCCGGGCGCTCGAATGCCGGGAAATCGTCGGCCATCAACACCCTGGCCAATCACACGCGCCTCGCTTTCGTGTCCAAGACCCCGGGGCGGACGCAGCATCTCAATTACTTCACGCTCGACGACGGAAAGTATTTCGTCGATCTGCCGGGCTACGGTTTTGCCAAGGCGCCGGAGGAAATACGCGCGCAGTGGGAAGGCCTGCTGGCGCCCTATCTACGCTATCGTCCGCCGCTGGTCGGGCTGGTGCTGATCATGGATAGCCGGCATCCGCTGACCGAGCTCGATCTGCAGATGCTCGACTGGTTTGCGCAAACCGGCAAGCCAATTCATGTCCTGCTTTCCAAGGCCGACAAGTTGACTCGGCAGGAGCAGGCACTGGCCTTGCGCGAGGTGCAGGCGATACTGGCTGGGATGGGCGATAACTGTTCGCTGCAACTGTTTTCCAGCCTGAAAAAGACGGGAGTTGCCGAAGCCGAGGCAGTTCTTGCCGGCTGGCTGGGCATGGAGGCGAAAGAGGAGGTGCCGCCGCCCGTCGGTTTGCGTACCGAGAAGGCCGCTCGGCCGAAGAACCGCAAGGCCATCGGCTGGAGTGCCAGAACGGCAAAGGCGACCGTAAAGCCTCAGGACAAATAAAAAGCCCCCGGCTATGAGCCGGGGGCAAAATGCCTTACCTAGATGCAAGGCGCCCGCTCAGGGAGATGAAGCGGGAGACGGCGTGTACCATCTGAAGACTGAGAGTGAGATCGTTTGCGGATAGTTCCCGAATACGGTATTTTTTTCGTTTCCGATACAAGAGGGTGAGCAGAGCGCCATGAATTTCAATGCCAGTTTCCCCGGTACGCGCATGCGCCGCATGCGTCGTGACGACTTTTCCCGCCGCCTGATGCGCGAGTCGGTGCTGACGGCGGATGATCTGATCTACCCGGTTTTTGTCCTTGATGGCCACCAGCGCATCGAGCCGGTCAATTCGATGCCCGGTGTCGAACGGCAGAGCCTTGACTGTCTGCTGAAGACGGCTGAGCGGGCGCTCACTCTGGGCATCCCCGCGCTGGCGCTGTTTCCGGTGATCGAAGCGTCGTTCAAGACGGCGGGCGCCGAAGAAGCCTGGAACCCGGATGGACTGGTGCCCAGGGTGGTCGCTGCGCTGAAAAAGGAGTTTCCCGAACTGGGCATCATCACCGACGTGGCGCTCGATCCCTACACCAGCCACGGGCAGGACGGACTGATCGCCGCCACCGATCCGCGCGGCTACGTACTCAACGACGAAACGCTCGAAGCGCTGGCGAAGCAGGCGCTTACCCACGCGCAGGCCGGCGCCGACGTGGTGGCGCCGTCCGACATGATGGATGGCCGCGTGGTGCGCATCCGCGCCGAACTCGACGCGGCAGGGCAGATCTACACGCGCATCCTGGCCTATTCGGCCAAGTACGCCTCCAGCTTCTACGGCCCCTTCCGCGACGCCGTCGGCTCGGCCGGTAATCTCGGCAAGGGCAACAAAAACACCTACCAGATGGATCCGGCCAACAGCGACGAGGCACTGCGCGAAGTCGCGCTCGATCTGGCCGAGGGCGCCGACATGATCATGGTCAAACCGGGCATGCCCTATCTGGACATCGTCCGCCGCGTGAAGGACGAGTTCAGGGTGCCGACCTACGCCTATCAGGTGAGCGGCGAATACGCCATGCTCAAAGCCGCCGCGCAGAATGGCTGGCTCGACGAAAAAGCCTGCGCGCTGGAGAGCCTGCTGGCCTTCAGGCGGGCAGGGGCGGACGGTATCCTGACCTATTTCGCGCTCGACGCGGCAGGCTGGCTCAAGGGCTGACTGAAACGGCAATAATCCCCATGTAATATGGCCGGATAAGCCAATAGCCTTGCGCTTCTCCAGGCATGTTGTTGCAGATCGCCTATTGAAAGGCGCTACAGGGTAGCGCCTTTGGCCCTGGTTTTCCCGGACAGTAGTATTAAAACCCACAAATTACGGAACATGTATTATGCTGTTGCATATCCACCTAAAGACGAGGAGTTGGCCATGCGACAGACCGAATTG
>JAIFKU010000036.1 GCA_020049495.1 Accumulibacter sp. | reverse complement strand
ATCCCGACTGGGTGGCGATGGATCTCTTCTCGCAGGCCGAACATGATCAACTGGCGCAGTCGATCCTGCTTTGCCCCGACGCCGCCTACATCGAGCTGGTCGCAGCCTCTATCGAGAAATTGCTGCCGACCATGCCGCGCCAGGAAATAATCCGCACGGCTCTGGAGAATCGCGGTGCTTTGATCGAGGTACGTGATCTCGATGAAGCCTGTGCAATTGCCAATCGCATTGCGCCGGAGCATCTTGAACTGTCGTTGGCCGATGCCGACAACTGGGTCGGCAAAATTCAACATGCCGGCGCCATCTTCATCGGCCCGTATACCTCCGAAGCACTTGGCGACTATTGCGCCGGACCCAACCACGTGCTGCCGACGTCGGGTAGCGCCCGCTTTTCTTCGCCGCTCGGGGTCTATGACTTCCAGAAGCGAAGCAGCCTGATCCGCGTTTCGCAGGCGGCAGCGAAGACGCTGGGGCGCATTGCCTCGACGCTGGCGCAGGGTGAAGGCTTGCCGGCGCACGCGAAGTCTGCCGACTATCGCGTCGAAAGTTGAAGGCGGATTCAGTCGCGGCTTATTCCGGGGAAGCGTTCTGCTCACCTGCTGTTTCCCGCCATGATGATTCGCTCTCGGTGTCTGACATTGTTCAGTGGGCTCCCGCGGCAATCCAAAGAGTGTAATTGGCATTGACTGGGGTGCACAGGGCGAGGATACTTTGCCGGATGGAATTTATCTTACAGTTCCAGTTTCTTCACTCTTTCGGAGGTGGATCATGATTCTCAGAATTCTGCGCGTTCTTCTGTGTTCTCTCGCCCTTGTCGGGGCATCACAGGTCTTTGCCCAGGACTATCCCTCAAAAGTTATTACCATCATTGTTCCGTTTGCCGCCGGCGGCCCGACCGATACCATTGCCCGCCTGACGGCGCAATCCATGAGTGCCACACTCAAGACGCAACTGATTGTCGAGAATGTCGGCGGAGCCGGCGGAACCATAGGCGCGGCGCGTGTGGCGCAAGCCAAGCCGGATGGCTACACGGTCTTCGTACACCATATTGGTCATTCCACCGCACCGGCGCTTTATCGCAAGCTGGCCTACGATCCGATTGGCGACTTCGAGCCGATCGGCCTGATCAATGACGGAGCGATGGCCGTGGTGGCACGCAAGGATTTCCCGGCTAAGAATCTCAAGGAATTTGTCGACTACATCAAGGCCAACAAGGGCAAGATCAATCTGGCCAATGCTGGCGTGGGTTCCGCCTCGCACCTGTGCGGCATGCTTTTCCAGTCTGCACTGAACACGGAGTTCACTACGGTCCCTTATAAAGGCACGGGTCCGGCGATGAATGACTTGCTTGGCGGCCAGGTGGACTTCATGTGTGACCAGACGACGAACAATGCCAGCCAGATCAAGGCCGGAAAGATCAATGCCTACGCTGTAACCACAGCCAAGCGGCTTGCTGCGCTGCCAGATGTTCCGACGATGAGTGAAGCGGGAATGCCGAATTTCACGGTGTCCGTCTGGCATGCCATGTATGCCCCGAAGGGAACGCCCAAGCCGATCATCGACAAGCTCTCGAAGGCGCTGCAGGAAGCCCTGAAAGATGCAACCCTGAAGCAGCGTTTTGCTGATCTTGGTTCCGAGCCTGTCTCTCAGGATCGCGCCACGCCGGAAGCCCTGCGTGCGCATCTCAAGACCGAAATCGACAAATGGGGACCGATCATCAAGAAAGCGGGCGTCTTTGCCGACTGACCTGTTTATGCAGCGTTTATCGGTCTCCCGACGGGAGACCGTGTTATTGCGAGGCGGTACAAGGAGGGCGATTTGAACCCGATGGCACATAATGCGAAAGATTTCTGGACCGGAGTCATCTATGTCGCTATTGGCACTGCTGCCATATTTCTTAGCCGGGACTATGGCATGGGTACCGCAGTCAAGATGGGGCCGGCCTATTTCCCGACCATCCTGAGCAGTCTGCTGATCCTGATCGGAACGATTTCCATAATCCGCTCGTTCCTCAAGCCGGGTACCCCGATCGGTTCCTTCGCCATCAAGGGACTCGTTCTGGTCGCCCTCGCGACGCTCCTGTTCGGATTCATCGTTCGTGGTGCGGGAATGGTCATTGCTCTGCCTCTGATGATCATCATCAGTGCCTTTGCCAGTACGCGCTTCAGCTGGAAATACTCGCTGGCCCTGGCGGCCGGCGTGACCGTATTCTGTATTCTGATCTTTCAGGTGGGCCTGGGCGTACCGCTACCGATACTGGGGTCGTGGTTCGGATATTGATCTAGGCCTGTGCCTTTCGTACCGGGAGCACAGAGGCCATCGTGTGCTGAAGTATTAAACTTGCCGAGGTTCTATGGAACTCCTTAACAATATCGGATTGGGCTTCTCCGTAGCCTTGACGGCCATGAACCTGCTTTACTGTCTGGCAGGCCTTGACGGCCATGAACCTGCTTTACTGTCTGGCAGGTGTTTTTCTCGGAACCCTGATCGGCGTCTTGCCCGGCCTTGGGCCGACAGCGACCATTGCCATGCTGTTGCCGATCACCTTTACCCTGCAGCCGGTTTCCTCGCTGATCATGCTGGCCGGCATCTACTACGGCTCCCAATACGGCGGTTCAACAACCTCCATTCTGGTCAACGTTCCGGGTGAAGCGGCTTCCGTTGTGACTGCGCTGGACGGTTACCAGATGGCACGCAAGGGTCGCGCCGGCGTGGCCCTGACCACGGCAGCCGTCGGTTCATTTTTTGCCGGTACGGTAGCCACGGTGGTCTTGGCGCTGTTTGCGCCGCCGCTGGCCGAGATTGCCCTCAAGTTCGGTCCGGCCGAGTTTTTCTCGCTGATGGTTCTTGGCCTGCTTGCTTCTCTGGTTCTGGCCCGAGGGTCGCTGCTGCACGCCACCGGCATGGTCGTCCTCGGCTTGCTTATGGGCCTGGTCGGTTCGGATGTGAACACCGGCACGCAACGCTTTACTTTTGATCTGCCGCAACTCGCCGACGGTATCGGGTTTGTCGTCGTGGCCATGGGCATGTTTGGCCTGGCCGAGATCGTACGCAATCTTGAAAACGAGGACGATCGCTCGCTGCTCGTCAGCAAGATCACCAACCTGATGCCGAGCAAGGAGGACTGGAAGCGCATGATCGCGCCTGTCCTGCGCGGCACCGCCATCGGCTCGGTTCTCGGCATCCTGCCCGGCAGCGGTTCTATCCTCGGCTCGTTTGCCGCCTATGCCATCGAAAAGAAAGTCTCCAAAAATTCCGCAGAATTCGGACAGGGTGCCATCGAAGGCGTCGCGGCACCGGAATCGGCCAACAACGCCGGGGCACAGACTTCGTTCATCCCGATGCTGACTTTGGGCATTCCCTCGAACCCGGTGATGGCCCTGATGATCGGTGCCATGATCATCCAGGGCATCCAGCCCGGTCCCTCGGTCATTACCGAGCAGCCGGCGCTGTTCTGGGGAATCATCGTTTCCATGTGGATCGGCAATCTCTTCCTGGTCATTCTCAACCTGCCGATGGTCGGGATGTGGGTCAAGCTGGTCAGCGTGCCCTACCAGTACCTGTTCCCGGCGATCCTGGTTTTCTGCGGTATCGGCGTATTCAGCCTGAACAATGCCGAGTTCGATGTCTATCTGATGGCGCTGTTCGGGGTGATCGGCTATATCTTCGTCAAGCTCGACTGCGAACCGGCGCCCATGTTGCTGGCGTTCATCCTCGGGCCGATGATGGAAGAGTACCTGCGCCGGGCGCTGCTGCTCTCGCGTGGCAATCCCATGGTCTTCCTTGAGCGTCCGATCAGCGCGACCATGCTGGCACTGGCCGCAATCGCGATCATCGTGGCCAGTCTTCCGATGTTTTATAAAAAGCGGGAAGAGACGTTCCGGGACGACTAGCTGTAATTCGCCGCGCTACAGCCTTTACCGGACTCTTGTGCTGGCTTGCCGGATCACTTGGGCGAGTGCCTTCAATTCGGCAAGGCGCGATGTGGAGCGCCGGGCGACGATGGCAATAGTGCGTATCGGGCCAGGTTTGCTCATGGCTCGAACGGCCAGACTGGGGCTGTCCGTCAGCCCGCTGTTGATGGCCATTCCAGGCACCAGGCCAAGGCCGAGCCCGGATTCGATCATCTGCACCAGGGTCAGCAGGCTGGTCGCTTCAATGCCTCCTGAAGCACGGTGGATCGGTTTGCCACACGCATAGAGGGCGTGATCGCGCAGGCAGTGCCCCTCTTCAAGCAGCAGCAGGCGATCGGTCAGTGCTGGCGTGAGCGCGAAGGATTTCGCCTGCAATTGCGGATCGTCCTTGCGCCCGACAATCCACAGTTCGTCGTCGAAGAGCGTTTCGACCAGCAGGTTCCCCGTCTCGTAGGGCAGGGCGATCAGCGCAAAATCAAGTTGTCCGTCTTCCAGGCGCAGCAGCAGACTGGCCGTGAGGTCTTCGCGCAGCGCCAGGCGTAAATCCGGGTAATGCTCGCGCAACAGCGGCAGGGCGTATGGCA
Organism: Accumulibacter sp.; assembly: GCA_020049495.1. Lineage (GTDB taxonomy): Bacteria > Pseudomonadota > Gammaproteobacteria > Burkholderiales > Rhodocyclaceae > Propionivibrio. The sequence continues at coordinate 1,362 of JAIFKU010000036.1, read as the reverse complement.
GGAGGAAAGGTGCGATGGTCGGGATGATGCCGAGGCGGAGTTGTCCGCTCATCGGGTGTGTGGTTGCGCTGGCCAGTTCAACCATGTCCTGAGTCGCGGCGAGGATCGCGCGCGCCCGTTGGGCGATTTCCAGGCCAATTGGCGTCATCAGCACCGACTGCCGGTCGCGTTCAACGAGTTGCGTGCCGAGCGCGCCCTCCAGTTCTTTCAGGCCGGCACTCAAGGTCGACTGGGTAACAAAACAGGATTCTGCCGCACGCGTGAAATTCAACTGTTCGGAAAGTACGACCAGATAGTGCAGTTGCTTGAGCGATGGCAAGGGGGTCATGGCGGCATGATTGTGTTATCGAATAAAGCGATTATAAACTTAAATATTATTCATTTTAACATTTTCGTATTCTGGTCTAGAGTGGGCTTGTAGCCAAACACCTATGGAGGTAATCATGAACGACCTGAGTAAGCCTGCAAACAGACGGATTGTCGAGAGTGGTCGTGTTGTCCAGCCCGGACTGGGGGGAAAGATGCGCCTGATCGCCGGGCTTGGCATCAGCGCCATGGGTGCCGGTGTGCTGTTGGCAGACGGTTTTCGTTTTCTTGGTCTGCCACTTTAATCCATCAACTTTTTAACCACGCAAGGAGTACTTCCATGAGCAACGAAAGCAAGTGCCCATTCAGCGCGACGCACGGTGCCAGAACGACCGTCGCCGCACAGTCGAACAGTGACTGGTGGCCGAATCAACTGAACCTCAAGATCCTGCACCAGCACTCCTCGAAGTCCAGCCCGATGGGCAAGGGTTTCAACTATGCCGAGGAATTCAAGAAACTGGACCTGGCCGCGGTGAAGAAGGACCTCTGCGCCTTGATGACCAACTCGCAGGACTGGTGGCCCGCCGACTGGGGGCATTACGGCGGCTTGTTCATCCGCATGGCCTGGCACAGCGCGGGTACCTACCGCACTTCCGACGGGCGCGGTGGTGCCGGCACCGGCAACCAGCGTTTCGCTCCGATCAACAGTTGGCCCGACAACGGTAACCTCGACAAGGCACGCCGCTTGCTCTGGCCGATCAAGCAGAAGTACGGCAACAAGCTCTCCTGGGCCGATCTGATGATCCTCGCCGGCAACTGCGCACTGGAATCGATGGGTTTCAAGACCTTCGGCTTTGCCGGCGGACGCGAAGACATCTGGGAACCGGAAGAAGACATCTACTGGGGCAGCGAATCCGAGTGGCTGGGTGACAAACGCTACAGCGGCGAACGCGAGCTGGAAAACCCGCTGGCCGCCGTGCAGATGGGCCTGATCTATGTCAACCCCGAAGGCCCCAACGGCAATCCGGATCCGGTCGCCTCGGGTCGCGATGTACG
>JAIFKU010000106.1 GCA_020049495.1 Accumulibacter sp. | reverse complement strand
GGAATGAACACTTCCGTCCAGGCGTGCAGATCGGTGAAGTCATGGTCGGTGCCGGACGGGCCGTCAAGGGCTTTGACATCGGCGGTCAACTGGATCAGATAACCCGAGGCAAAACGTGCGGCCAGGCCCAGATTACGCAAGACCTGCACCAGCAGCCAGGCGGAGTCGCGACACGAACCACGCCCTAGTTCCAGCGTCTGTTCCGGCGTCTGCACGCCGGCTTCGAGGCGCACGATGTAGCCGACACCGTTCTGCACGCGCTGGTTGATGCCGACCAGCATGTCGATGGTACGCAGCGCTTTGCCGAGCAGTTCCTGTTTCGTCCGCCTGAGCCAGTCGGCGAGCAGGGGCGTGGCGGGATCGGCCTCGAGATACGGGCCAAGCTCGCGCTTTAGACCCTCGGGGTAGGCGAACGGATAGTGCTCGGCAAATTCATCGATAAAGAAGTCGAAGGGGTTTATCACCGTCATGTCGGCTACCAGGTCGACCGTGATCGCCAGCGAACCGGCTTTCTCCGGAAACACCAGACGGGCGACCCAGTTGCCGAACGGATCCTGCTGCCAGTTGAGGAAATGTCCGGCCGGTTCGACCTTGAGCGAATAGCTGAGAATGGGCGTCCGGCAATGTGCGGCCGGACGCAACCGGACCTCGTGCGGTCCAAGGCTGACGGGACGGTCAAAGCGATAAGAGGTCTGGTGCTTGAGCGCAACGCGGATGGTCATCGGGAATCTTTCAAAGAGAAGGAACTACTAATCCATCAACTTGAATCTAATAGATGAAAATATTCGTCATTCCGGGCTTGACCCGGAATCCAGTAAAGCACCTCTGGATTCCCGCTTGCGCGGGAATGACGGAGTTATCCATCGGTCATTGAAGGAAATTATTCATCCGTCGACCAGAAATAGGTGGTGTTGATCAGGTCACCAAGATCGTAGGTGCGTTCGAGGAATTCGGACAGGTATTCGTGCAAACCGCCGGCGAAGATGTCGTCGATGCTGCCGAAACGCAACTGGCCGTGCAGCAGCCCGCAACGACGCAGCAACTCGCCCGAACGCGAACCGTTGATTTCCTGCAACAGGCGGTTGACCACTTCCATGCACGACATCAGCGAACGCGGCATGTCGGGGCGCAGGATCAGCAACTCGGCAACGCGTTTTGGCGTGAGCTGGTCACGGTAGACCTTGCGATAGGCTTCAAAGGCTGAGACCGAGCGCAGTATCGCACCCCACTGGTAATAATCCGCAGCCCCGCCAATGTCACTCGGACTGGGCAACAGGATGTGATACTTGACGTCGAGGATGCGTGCGGTGTTGTCGGCGCGCTCAAGGAAAGAGCCCAGCCTGAGGAAACGGGAGGTGTCGTCGCGCAGCAGAGTGCCATAGGTAATTCCACGCGACAGGTGCGATCGTTCCTTCACCCACTCGAAGAAACGCGAGACCCCCAGTTCGGTGATTCCTTCGGAATGCTTCTGGCGCATTTCCAGCCAGGTGTGGTTCAGCGCTTCCCACATCTCCGATGTAATGGAACCGCGAACGGCCCGGGCATTCTCGCGCGCGTTGAAGAGGCTGTTATAGATGCTGCCCGGGTTCTGCTTGTCCAGCGCCATGAAATGCATCACATTGTCGGCGCTGGGTTCCGGGTAGCGCGCCTCGAAATCCTCGTGCAATCCGCTGATCGACAGCATGGCACGCCATTCGTGGTGCGGTTCGGCGGTGGCCTGCTTGAGCAGGGACATGCGGTAGGTCACGTCCAGCATGCGCGCGGTATTCTCGGCCCGTTCCATGCTGCGGGCCATCCAGTACAGGTGATCTGCGGTCGATGAGAGCATGTCGGTTCCCCTTAGTTTTCCAGTACCCAGGTGTCTTTGGTACCGCCACCCTGCGACGAATTGACCACCAGCGAACCGTCTTTCAGCGCCACACGGGTCAGCCCGCCCGGAACCATGGTGATCTCCCTGCCGGAAAGCACATAGGGCCGGAAATCGATATGGCGCGGCGCAACACCACTTTCGACGTAAGTCGGGCAGGTGGACAGCGCCAGCGTCGGCTGCGCGATGTAACCCTCCGGCGCGGCCAGGATCTTGTCGCGGAACAGGCTGATTTCTGCGGCAGTTGATGTTGGTCCGACCAGCATGCCGTAGCCGCCGGAGCCATGAACCTCCTTGACCACCAGCTCCGGCAGGTGGGCCAGCACGTACTCGCGATCGGCCGGCTTGCTCAGTTCCCAGGTCGGCACGTTGGACAGAATGGGTTCCTCTCCGCAATAAAAACGGATCATTTCAGGCACATGGATGTAGATCGCCTTGTCGTCGGCAATCCCGGTTCCGACGGCATTGGCCAGCGTGACCTTGCCTGCCCGATAGGCTGAAAACAGCCCGGGAACGCCGAGCATCGAATCCTTGTTGAAGGCCCGTGGATCAAGAAAATCGTCATCGATACGGCGATAGATCACATCAACGCGCCGCGGACCCTGGGTGGTGCGCATGAACACCGTATCGTTGCGCACGAACAGATCGTTGCCATCGACCAGTTCGATACCCATCTGCTGCGCCAGAAAGGCATGCTCGAAATAGGCACTGTTGAACTGGCCCGGCGTCAGCAGGACGACATTCGGATCGTTGACGCCCGCCGGAGCAACCGAGCGCAAGTTGTTCAATAACAGATCCGGATAGTGATCGACCGGAGCGATCGCCTGCCGTGCAAACAACTCGGGAAAGAGCCGCATCATCATCTTGCGGTCCTCGAGCATGTAGGACACCCCCGAGGGCGTGCGCAGGTTGTCCTCAAGCACATAATACTCGCCACACTTGTCGCCATGGTCGGCACGCACCAGATCGACGCCGGCAATGTGCGCATAGATCTGCTCGGGCACATCGACACCGACCATTTCCTGACGAAACTGGGAGTTTCTGAGGATCTGTTCGGAGGGAATGCGTCCGGCCCTGAGAATTTCCTGATCGTGATAGATGTCGTGCAGGAAGGCATTCAGCGCCCTGACCCGCTGCCGCAAGCCATCGGCCATGCGTTTCCACTCATGCGCCGGGATGATGCGCGGCACGATGTCGAAAGGGATCAGGCGCTCCTGCCCGGTATCCTCGCCATACACGGCGAAGGTAATGCCGACGCGGTGAAACGCGATTTCGGCTTCTTCGCGCTTGCGCGCGATAACCACGTCGGAGCTTCCCCTCAACCACTCTGCGTAGCTCCTGTAACTCTCGCGGACCGAGCCATCAGCGGCATACATTTCATCGTAGGCATTTTTCATCGCAGGCCCTCGGTTGATTTATCTTAAATACTGATCAATCTGAAGCACGAACTGAGCCAAATTTAATATTCCATTAATTCATCATGTTAGTTTAATCCTGTGAAAACACACGCACTGATTCGGGGCGCTCTGCCAACAATTGGTGCGGAGCGCAAAAGTACCAATAAACCATGCTGCTGCCAGAATATGGCCACCTCAGCAAACAATGGGGAATTGAACCTGCAGTGATTATCCACGGTCATAGATCAGACTATGTCCAATCTTTCTACCCAGCACGTCCTTTCCGTCCATCACTGGAACGACAGTCTTTTCAGTTTCCGTACCACCCGCGATGCCGGCCTGCGCTTCATCAACGGCCAGTTCGTCATGCTTGGCCTTGAACACGAAGGCCGTCCGCTGACCCGGGCCTACAGCATCGTCAGCGCCAACCACGACGAATTTCTCGAGTTTTTCAGCATCAAGGTAGCCAATGGCCCATTGACTTCGAAGCTGCAGCATCTGGCCGTCGGCGATGCCGTCGTCGTCAGCCGCAAACCGACCGGAACGCTGGTCCTGCGCGACCTGAGGCCCGGCAGGCGCCTCTACATGCTGGCCACGGGTACCGGTCTGGCGCCCTTCCTCAGCCTGATTCAGGATCCGGAAAGTTACGAGCACTTCGAGAAGGTCGTTCTCATCCATGGCGTACGTACGGTGAGCGAACTGGCCTACCGCGACTTCATCACGCGCGAACTGCCAAATCACGAGTACTTTGCCGATCTGGTGCGGGACAAACTCATTTATTACCCGACCGTCACCCGCGAAGCCTTTCCGAATCAGGGCCGCATCACCCACCTGATCGAAAGCGGCAAGCTGTTTTCCGCGATCGGTCTGCCGGCATTCGACCCGGCGCACGACCGCGTCATGGTCTGCGGCAGTCCGGCCATGATCAGGGATTGCTGCACGCTGCTCGACCAGCGCGGATTCGAAATATCGCCATACATCGGAGCGATGGGCGATTACCTTATCGAGCGTGCTTTTGTCGAAAAATAAACAGGTTAGAATGGCGGTCTCAGGTCTTTCTCCCGGAAGCATTCCCGGCAATGAGCAGAATCATCGAAGTCCGCCTCCCGAAATTCCCCGGATGCTGGTCGACCTGCGGCAATTGCGCCAGAGACGAAGTCAGCGTTGATGACGTGCTGGCCCTGCCGGGCGACAGTGTCGAACGCGATGACACGCTGATCGTGCTGGAAACCGGCAAGGTCGCCCTCGACATCCCGGCACCGCATTCCGGGAAGGTCGTCGAGCTGTTCGTGGCCGCAGGCGACAAGCTCGCCGAATACCAGCTGATCCTGACGCTTGAAGTGAACTATTGATCCGGCCCGCAAATGTATGAAGTCGTCCCCCAGGAGGACTTCCTTCGGGGCGTCACCCCGGCGAAGGCCGGGGTCCAGGAAGTAAATCCACGCCAGCACTGGATACCGGGCTCTGCACCCCAAGGGTGTTTCCTGCGGGGCACATTTCCTTCGGTCACCTTCGCCGGTATGACGGAAGTTTCAACTTCATAGGGCCAAAGCAATAGGCGGTGCTGACGGGTACAATGGCGGCATTACCTATCAGGAGCGCACCATGGGCAGCAGCACTATCTCTCTGGTTCTGACCGCGATCGGAGATGATCGTCCGGGTCTTGTCGAACAGCTTGCCACTGCCATAAGTCAGCATCAGGGCAACTGGCTGGAATCATCTATGTCGCACTTGTCCGGCAAGTTCGCCGGAATCGTCTGCGTGAGTGTCCCTGAGGTTCAGCTTGAAGCGCTCAAGGCGACCCTGGCCGGGTTGCCCGGCCTGCGCATCACGTCTGAAGCCTCCGACCCCGGCGCTTCCGCCGCAGCCGGAACTGGAAACCGGCGCCTCAAGCTCTCGCTCGTCGGCCACGACCGCATCGGAATCGTGCGCGAGGTTTCGCAGGTTCTTGCCCGGCACGCAATCAACGTGGAAGCCCTCACTACACATACAGCCAGTGCACCGATGTCAGCCGCAATACTGTTCCATGCCACGGCGGAACTGACCGCCCTGTCATCGCTCGATGCCCGCGCGCTGACTGCCGATCTGGAGTTCCTGTCGAATGACCTGATGGTCGATATCACGCTCGACGAAACCATCCGTACGTAAAGAACCGGCCGACTTCATTTCTGCGCAAACCTCATGAAACCGTCCCGCACAATTAGCGACAAGGCCAAGCTGATTACCGTCATCTGGCTGCTGCTCTGTTGCGGATTTCTGGCCACAACACTGGTCAGTTATTTTGTTTCACGCAACGCCATCTACGAATCGATCACCACGACGGAACTCCCGCTCACGTCCGACAACGTCTATTCCGAGATCCAGAAGGACCTGGTCCGGCCGATCCTGATTTCCTCGATGATGGCGCGCGATACCTTTCTGCGCGACTGGGTACTCGGCGGCGAACGTTTCGTTGAACCATTGACGCGTTACCTGAAGGAGATCATGGCCCACTACGGTGCCGTTACCAGCTTTTTTGTCTCGGAAGACACGCGTAATTACTATTCGACCGACGGTGTTCTCAAGACGGTTAAAACGGACGAGTCACGCGACATCTGGTATTTCCGTGTGCGTGACATGAGCGAACCCTACGAGATCAATGTTGACCCAGACCTGGCCAACCGCGACACGCTGACCATTTTCATCAATTATCGTGTGCTCGATTACAAGCAGCGCTTCATCGGAGCAACCGGCGTCGGCCTCACCGTGGATACCGTCAACCGCATGATCGATGATTACCAGCAGCGTTACGGTCGCACCATCTTTCTGGTCGATGCCAAAGGCAAAATAACGCTGTCGGGCAAGATATCCGATGATTCTGATGGCATCACGCGTGCAGCCCATTCCAGCATTTACGACATCGAGGGCCTGCGTGAGCAGGCAGCAGCCATCCTGAAAGCGGGTAGCGGGTCCTTTGAATACGAGAGCCGGGGACACCTGAATTTCCTCAATGTTCGCTACATCCCCGAGCTCAAATGGTATCTCTTTGTCGTCAAACAGGAAGACCGGGCGCTGTCCAGCATTCAGCAAACGCTTTATCTGAACCTGCTTCTGTGTTTCGTCATTACGGCCGTCGTGCTGTTGATTGTCCATCTGACAATCAACCACTATCAGCGACGCCTGGAAACCATGGCCACCACCGACAACCTGACCGGACTCGCCAACCGTTATGCACTGGACATTCTCCTCGACCAGCAGGCCCTTGAAGCCTCACGTCACGGCAGCCCGATGTCGGCGATCATGCTCGACATCGATCACTTCAAAACCCTCAACGACAGCCGCGGGCACCTTGCCGGCGATGAAGTCTTGCGCGGAATCGCCACGACCCTCAAGGAAAGCCTGCGCGCCTCCGATATCGCCTGCCGCTGGGGTGGCGAGGAGTTTCTCGTCATCCTCTCCAATACCGATCTGGCCGCAGCAGCCAAAGTCGCTACTACCTTGTGCGACCGTATTGCCGGGAACCACTATGCGTTCAATGGCAGCGAAATGGTCGTTACGGTCAGTGCCGGGGTTGCCGCCTATCGCAAGGACGAGACCCGCGAGAGTTTTGTTGCGCGTGTTGACGCCCTGCTCTACCAGGCCAAGAACGAGGGACGTAACCGGGTCTGCACGGAAGCGGAGAGCGTGCAGGTTTGAGCGACCATGATCGAAGCGTGTCGAATTGCATGGGCAAGTGGTGCCACAGCTTGTTCGCGTACGGACATGCCGTTAATACCGGAATAAACATCCTCCGGCAGAGCCGGGGAAATCCCAACTGATTAGGGATGCTCTACGTCACAGACTAAAATCGACCATTGCAGTCGTTCAGATTTCTCTGAAGCAGCCATTTTCAGCACAGCAATGAGTCCTATAGTTTGAGTCCGGTTGCATTGAAAAACGATCTCAATAGTTTGGGTTTTGTACGCACTCGATGTAATTCTGCAGTGACTGTGTTTCGAAGTTCGTCGAGACCCATTGGGCAATAATTTGCTAATCGTCCATACTTGATGTGCCCCCAAACGAAGTCCACTGGATTCATTTCCGGACAATAGGGCGGGAATGGTTCAACAACAACATCTTGATGGTGACTCAAATAGCGCTCCATTGGATATGACTGATGGATTGGGATTTGATCCCATATAACAATGAGGGGCCCTCTTAATCGGCGACGAACCGTGTCGACAAAATCGACAAGTGAATCACCGCGGAAATTGGCATTATTTGGAAGCGAGTAAAAGTAGAACCCGAACCTTGATGTCTTTGGGCTTATGGTGAGCGCTCCAATTGTTGAAATACGCCCATGAGGTTCGGCAATCTTAATGACGGGAGTGTGGCCACGACGCGCCCAGGTTCTTCTAAGTAGGGGGGCCAACATGAATCCGCACTCGTCAATAAAAACCAAGTGCGCTCTTCTAGAATTTTTGTCGCACCGATTGGTCAGAGTTGGCCATGTGCGCTCTTTCCAATTAACAATATCGATTTCGCTGCGTTCCACCGAACGCGTTTTTGGCTTTTGCGGAGTCATTCCAAGTCTTGCCAGAAGTTGGCCAACTGCGGTTAGTCCGAGTCGAACGGAAAACTTCTCTGCGATTAGTTTTGCTACCACAGCGCGCGTCCATAAATTGACATCAAGACCGTGCTGTTTCGGACTGCGCCCATTGATCCATCGAAAAACATCGCGCTCCTGCGTCGAAGTCAAGCTACGCGGTCTCCCGGTTGCTTTTTTCGAGCGAAGTGCCCTGATGCCGACACTAGACTTTTCTGCTGCAGTAAGCCATTTGTAGATCGTTGTGCGATTAAATCCGTAGGCGGCAATGACCGCCGATGCAGGCTCTCCACTACGAACCCTCTCAACGGCCATCAACCGAATTTTCTCCAGCGTCTTGTGGTCAAAAGTTCTGCCGTCTCGTTTCATTACAAATCGGATTCGTCAGTCTGCGACCAAGAGGAAAAGACATCCAGAAAATCCCCAGTAGCTCGTTATAAAAATGGATTATTGAGTCTCACACCTGTTCCACGAAAATCGTTAACGTTGCGAGTTACAACTGTCAGGTCGTGTATCAATGCGATCGCAGCGATCTGTTTGTCAATCGGATTTTGGTGATGTGGCGACATCAATTTACCCCATACTTGAGCACATTCCTTATCGAACTCCAATATCCTGTCAGCGTAGTTAGTCGCGATTAGTTCAAGCCATTGTTCAAGCTTCTTGGTTTGTGGCATATCGCCTCGATTCCGAATATTCTCAAGTCCTCTCCGAATTTCACCGATTGTTTGCACAGAAAGATATATATCTGCTGCGTCGATGGTCTGAAAGAATCTCTGAACGCCTGGATTTGCCTTTTTCCCCTTGCGGGCATCACTGATGACATTCGTGTCTATCAAGTACATTAAATGGCCTACCCGTTTCGGCAATCGAAGTCAGAATCTTCACCAACATTTGGCATACTCGCCAGAACCTCGGCAACGGACCGTCGTTTCGGATGATGAAGAACTGCTCGTAGAATCTCACGGTGCTCTGCTTCCGCGCTTCTTCCATTAGCTGCGGCAAGTTTCTTTAGCGCCAACGCAACATCTTCATCGACATTCCGAACTACAAGATTGGTAGCCATGGTGATCTCCTTAGTTGCAATCATTGATAGCAATCTACCAAAGAAATGATTGCATTGCAATCGTAAATTGCTCTCCTGATTGAACGGCAGAAAGTGGCCGGACGCGGACCTATCTTATCACTCAAGAATACATGATGTATGTATATTCCACTGCAGAACGCATATCCACAACCTCTCCCTCCACCGGAAAATCCAGATACCTCAAACAATAAACCGGTCTTTGCACATGCCTATCAATGCGCCGGGACGATTGCATTTGGGACCATGACACCGACCGCAGAGATGGAGAGAAAAGCAATAGATCATAGAAATTCATGATTATCCATGCGTGATCTCCGCGGTTCTGTGGCTCTGCGCTGGATTTGGCTGACATCTGCAATCGCCCTGATCATTGCGCCAAAAGCCGGTACACTCGGGTAAACTCCTACTTTCTGGCCGCAACTGCGGTTCCGACCTGTTCCCCATACCGCTATCTCACAACGAAGAATTCAAAATCCCAGCCATGGCCCAATACGTAATGAGCATGCTCCGCGTGAGCAAAATCGTCCCGCCAAAACGGCAAATCATCAAGGACATTTCCCTGTCTTTCTTCCCCGGTGCCAAGATCGGCCTGCTCGGCCTCAACGGCTCAGGCAAATCGACCGTCCTGCGCATCATGGCCAACGCCGACAAGGAGTTCGAAGGCGAAGTGCAACATCTGGCCGGCATCCGCATCGGCTATCTGGCGCAGGAACCGCAACTCGACCCGGCGCTGAGCGTGCGCCAGGAAGTGGAAAGCGGCATGGGTGAAGTCATGCAGGCGCAGGCCAGTCTGGAAGCCGTCTACGCGGCTTACGCCGAGCCCGACGCCGACTTCGACAAACTGGCCGAGGAACAGGCACGTCTGGAGGCGATCATTGCCACGGCGGGTTCCGATACCCAAAACCAGATGGAAATCGCCGCCGACGCCCTGGGGCTGCCGCCCTGGGATGCGCCGATCAAGAATCTCTCCGGCGGCGAAAAGCGCCGCGTCGCGCTGTGCAAATTGTTATTGTCGAAACCCGACATGCTGCTGCTCGACGAACCGACCAACCACCTTGACGCCGAATCAGTCGACTGGCTGGAGCAGTTTCTCGTGCGTTTCCCCGGCACCGTCGTTGCCGTCACCCACGACCGTTACTTCCTCGACAACGCCGCCGAGTGGATACTCGAACTCGACCGCGGCTGCGGCATCCCGTGGAAGGGCAACTATTCGTCCTGGCTGGAACAGAAGGAAGCCCGCCTCGAAACCGAGAACAAGCAGATCGACGCGCACATGAAGTCGATGAAACAGGAACTCGAATGGGTGCGCCAGAATCCCAAGGCGCGTCAGGCCAAGAGCAAGGCGCGTCTGGCCCGCTTCGATGAATTGTCCAGCCTCGACTATCAGTCGCGCAACGAAACGCATGAAATCTTCATCCCGGTTGGCGAACGGCTGGGCAACAAGGTCATCGAATTCAGGGACGTCAGCAAGGGCTTCGGCGACCGCCTGCTGATCGACAAGCTCTCGTTCAGCGTTCCGCCCGGTGCCATCGTCGGCATCATCGGCCCGAACGGCGCCGGCAAATCGACACTGTTCCGCATGCTGACCGGTCAGGAAAAGCCCGATTCAGGCGAACTGGAAATTGGCGAAACCGTGAAACTGGCCTATGTCGACCAGAGCCGCGACTGCCTCGATGGCAACAAGACTGTCTTTGACGAAATCTCCGGCGGCTCCGACATCCTGACCGTCGGCCGATACGAGACCCCGGCGCGTGCCTATATCGGGCGCTTCAACTTCAAGGGCGGCGACCAGCAGAAATTCGTCGGCCAGCTTTCCGGTGGCGAACGCGGCCGGCTGCATATGGCCAAGACCCTGATTGCCGGCGGCAATGTCCTGCTCCTTGACGAACCCTCGAACGACCTCGATGTCGAGACCCTGCGCGCCCTCGAAGACGCCCTGCTCGAATTTGCCGGCAGCGTGCTGGTCATCTCGCATGACCGCTGGTTCCTTGACCGCATCTGCACCCACATTCTGGCCTGCGAAGGCGAATCGCAGTGGGTATTCTTCAACGGCAACTATCAGGAATACGAAGAAGACAAGAAGAAGCGACTGGGTGAGGAAGGCGCAAAACCGAAGCGGATCCGCTACAAGCCGATCACGCGCTGAGCATTGATCCTGCCCATAGAAAAAGGCCCGCTGTGCAGCGGGCCTTCTCATTCAAACTCCCCGAAACCCGGCGCAGTGCCGGAAACCGGTGGATTCTTTCAGTGTTCTGCGCGGAGGCTGGCCGCAAATGCGACTTCCATGCTTTCCGGGAACTGGAACTGGGTGAAGGTGCGGTGAATCTCGGCCTCATTCACACCGGCATGATCCTGGAAACGGATGCCGAGCGGGCGACCGTTGGAAGCCAGGGTCGAAAAGGCAAAACGCCAGCGCTGGACTTCGGCAAGACGCTCACGCAACTCAAGTTCGTTGCTGATGGCCACACCAGCTTGTTTCAATGAATCCAGGAACTCGTCAAAGGATTCGGTACTCAGACTGCCCATGTTCTACTCCGTTTGGTTCGGTGGATACCCACCATGAGCCTAATAACGCGCCTTCCTGAAAGCGGTTGACAAAGTTCATTGAGAAGTTGAAAGCCGCCAATCCCTCCAAAAAAATACACATGAAGCTTTTTTATCAATGACTTACAATGTCTTCCCCTGCTTCCGGCCAGCTCGATGACGCAAAACCGCAACATTCTTGAACTCCTCGCCCCGGCAAAAAACGCCGAATTCGGCATCGAGGCCGTCAATCACGGCGCCGACGCCGTGTATATCGGCGGTCCAGCCTTTGGTGCCCGCGCCAACGCCGGCAATCCGGTGGCCGACATCGAAAGGCTGACCCGTCACGCCCACCGCTTCAACGCCCGCGTTCTGGTGGCGCTCAATACCATACTCAAGGACGAGGAGCTTGAAGAAGCCCGCCAACTCGTCTGGCAAGTCTACGAGGCCGGTGCCGACGCGCTGATCGTGCAGGATATGGGACTGCTCGAACTCGACCTGCCGCCGATCCAACTCCATGCCAGCACGCAAGCCGATACCCGGACGCTCGAAAAGGCTCGCTTTCTGGAAGATGCCGGTTTTTCGCAGATCGTTCTGGCGCGCGAACTCGCGCTTGAGCAGATTCGCAATATCGCCGCGAATACCACGGCAACGCTGGAGTTTTTCGTACACGGCGCGCTCTGCGTGAGCTACAGCGGCCTGTGCAACATCAGCCACGCCCAGACCGGGCGCAGCGCCAACCGGGGTGACTGCTCGCAGGCCTGCCGCCTGCCCTACTCGCTAGCCGACCAGAATGGCCGGATCATTGCCGCGGACAAGCACCTGCTGTCGATCAAGGACAACGACCAGAGCGACAACCTGCTGGCGCTGATCGACGCCGGCATCAGCTCATTCAAGATCGAAGGACGGCTGAAGGATCTTTCCTACGTCAAGAACATCACGGCTTATTACCGGCAGCGACTCGATGAAATCATTGAAGGGCTTCCGCATCAACGGCGCAGCTCCTCCGGCTGCAGCAGCTTCCTGTTCACCCCGCAGCCGGAAAAAACCTTTAACCGTGGTTCGACCGACTACTTCCTGAACGAGCGCAAAGCCGATATCGGCGCCTTCGAATCACCAAAATTTGTCGGTGAAAAAATCGGCCAGGTCATCAGGCTCGGGCGCAGCAGCTTTGACATCAACAGCGAGCTGGCGCTGCACAATGGCGATGGCATAGCCTGGTTCGATGACGGAAACACCCTCGTTGGCCTGCGCATCAACGTTGCCGAAGCGACCGCTTCCGGCTACCGTCTTTCGCCGACGCTCAGCGACGGCAAGCTGCCGGCCGGTCTGCGGATGGGCACTACGATCTATCGCAATCACGACCAGGAATTCGAGCGCCTGCTGGAGAAGAAGTCAGCCAGGCGGCACATCCCGGTTCGTCTGCGTTTTGTGGAAACCCCTGACGGCTTTGCCCTGCACATGACGGACGACGAAGGCGTCAGTGCCGTCGCCGAACTGCCGCACGCCAGGGAAGCGGCGCAGAACCCCGAACAGGCGCTGGCCAGCCTGCGCGAAAATCTGGGCAAGCTCGGGACCACGATTTACAGCGCCGAAGCGATTGATCTGGCAATCGCCAGCGCGTGGTTCGTCCCGGCCTCGGCGCTCAACGCCCTGCGCCGCGCTGCGGTCGAAGCGCTTGATGCCGCCAGGATCGCCGCTTACAAACGCCCTGAACACCGCATTCCGCTTGAACCGCCAGCGCCCTATCCCGAAGACGCACTGAGCTATCTGGGCAACGTCTTCAACGCCAAGGCGCGCGCCTTCTACCAGAAACACGGGGTCAGCGTCATCGAGCCGGCCTACGAGTGCCACCAGGAAAAAGGCGACGTGTCGCTGATGATCACCAAGCACTGCCTGCGCTACAGCTTCAACCTGTGCCCCAAACAAGTCAAGGGCCTGCGCCCGGATCCGATGATCCTGATCAACGGCAATGAAAAACTGACCCTGCGCTTCGACTGCAAGCCCTGCGAGATGCACGTCGTCGGCAAGCTCAGGAAGAACCGGACGATTCCACTCACAATCAGGTAGACCGGCCCGAACGGAATGATATTTGACGGGGCAGGATCAATCACTTGAAAAAACAGCATTAGTCGGGTAAAGTAAGGATTCCTTACTTTACCCGATGAGGTAAAAATGCTGGCCAAGATGACATCAAAAAATCAGCTCACGCTACCCAAGGCTCTTGTTTTGAAAATTGGTGCTACGGAGTATTTCGACGTGGAAGCCCGCAATGGACAACTCGTGTTAACCCCTGTCCGCATTCAGCGAGGCGATGGCGTTCGAGCGAAACTGGCTGAACTGAACTTGAGCGATGCCGATATTGCCGATGCCGTAAGCTGGGCACGAACGCCCAAATGAGTCGCAGCGGGCAAGCACCACGCGTCGTCGTGGACACCAATGTCGTGTTATCGGCCCTGGTATTCGGGGGTGGCCGGTGGGATGATTTGCGTATAGCCTGGCAATCGGGTCAATGTGTGCCACTGGCTTGCAAGCCCACGGTGAGTGAATTAATCCGGGTGCTGGCTTATCCAAAGTTCAGGCTTTCAGCCATCGACCAGCATGAACTGCTTTCCGATTATTTACCTTACTGTACCAGCGTAAATCTGCCAGCCAGGTTGCCCAAGCCAATCCAGTGCAGGGATGCCAATGATCTGCCATTTTTACATCTGGCGCAGGTTGGCAAATCCGATTATCTGATCAGCGGTGATGCCGACTTGTTGAGCCTCGCGGGCACTTTCTGTTGTCCGATTGTCACGGCGGAAGAGTTTATTGGACGTTGTCTGGCAACAGAAAATCAATAGATTCACGAGGGGATAGGGCATACGGTTTCAGAACAATCATGATGAACACAACTGAATTGCTTGCGTTCGATGCAGTCCATCGAAGATACGTGCCGCACAAAAGCCTTACAGATTATTGCCTTATGCCCCAAAAATCGATCTTCAAATCAGATCATGCTCAGGTTGCTGAAAAATTGGCCATATAGACTGAACTCTTATGTGCTGGAACCTGCGGGGTTCCAGCCCGCCGGATTGCAGATCGCGTTCTCGGCCTCCTGGATGAGTCCGAGCGAAATGGCGTGACGGCCACCTTCGTATTCAGTGGAGAGCCAGACATCAAGGATATCCAGCGCTTCGAGGACGCCGGTGATTTTCCCACCCAGGACAAGGATATTGGAGTCATTGTGCGCGCGCGTCATTCTACCCATGAAGGTACTGGTACATAACGAGGCGCGAACGCCTTTGAACTTGTTGGCGATAATGCTCATACCGATTCCGGTCGAGCAAATCAGGATTCCGCGCGCAGCACGGCCATCGGAAACCGCACCGGCAACCTTCTGTGCGAAGTAGGGATAGCGAACAATTTCTGTGGAATCGGTTCCCACGTCATGAACACGGATTCCTTTTTCGATCAGAACCTTGACGATCTGCTGTTTCAGCTCAAATCCACCGTGATCGTTCCCGATCCATACTTCCTTGACTTCCATCGACTTCTCCAAATGAAATGATTGATTCAAATACCCGCAGGCAGAATGCGCGTTGCCATGCATTCGCTATTGCCAACCGGAACAAGGCATGAAACAGAATCGGGATCAGTACTCACCAAGGCAAGGAATGGCGCTATCTCCCGCGGGTGCGATATTGCATTATCGACAACAAGCAAACCACCGGGTCGGAGCGTTCGCCTGATAGCAGGCCACCATCCCGGATATTGAGGATGTTCTGAATCGAAAAACATCAGCTCAAAAGCCGCATCGTCTTGCATTGGAAGCACTTTGCCCGCCCTATTTCATGCCCAGGCCAGTCACCTTCATTCTGTAGGCCATTTCTGCGCTACTGCTTTATGATCACGTGGTTCGCGCCTTCTTCATAAAGCTTGACTACGCTACTCAGGTCTTCGTCGCCCCAGCCTTTTTTCAGTGCCTTGCCGAGAGACCCCTTGACAGCCTCAAATACAGGTGTGGTCACACCCAGTTCTGCGGCGAGTTGTGTCACCAGGCCGAGATCCTTGTTCATCATGGCCAGCGAAAAGGCAGGCGAGAAATCACGGTTCAATATCTTTGGCAATTTTTGTTCAGACACCAGACTCTTCGCGCCGCCCTGACCCACGATCTCCAGCCACAGTTCGGGGTCGATGCCGCTCTTGCTGACAATGGTCAGCGCTTCAATAAAAGAGAGCAGGTTGATGGCGTACATGGTGTTGTTGGCCAATTTGGCGTAGGCACCGGTACCGCTGGCGCCAAGATAGTAGGCCGCCTTGCCCATGGCCAGAAAAACCGGCTTGCACAACTCGAAAGCATCCTTTTTGCCTCCGACCATGAAAGCCAGCTTGGCCTCTTTCGCCTGCGGCGCACTGCCGGTGACCGGGCAATCGAGCATATCAATACCTTTGGAAGCAACAGCGGCGGCCAGACGTTCACTGGTTGAAGGCAGGATGGTACTGCTGTTCAGGATCACCAGTCCGGGCTTGGCGCCCATGACCAGCCCCTTCTCACCAACTACAACATCTTCGACTTCCTTGTCGGCTTTCACCATGATGACCACGGCTTCGGATCGGGTGGCAACTTCTGCTGGACTTGCGCAGGCGACAGCACCACGCGCTTCAAGGCCTGCTGATTTCCCGGCCATTTGGTCAAATACAAAAACCTCATACCCGGCATTGATCAGATTTTCGGCCATCGAATAGCCCATGATGCCGAGGCCGACAACTCCTATTTTTTTCATCGGGAATTACTCCTGAGGATCCCTGCAATCAATGCGACAAACATTTTGTTCTGAAGAGAGGATTGCGGCTACAGCCTGAAGCCGCAATCCCCGGATTACTTCACGACTATATCGGCGTGGCCGGTACCAGTTTCGGCACCAGAAGACGCGGCAACCAGAGTGCAACATCCGGGAAGTAGGCAATCAGCAGAACAACGCCGAACATCAGACCGAACATGGGCAGCAAGGGTTTTACAGCATCTTCCAGTTTGCATTTTCCGATGGCGCAACTGATCAATGTGCATAAACCGTACGGTGGTGTCAGCAAACCGAGGGCCATCGTGATGCAGACGACCAGACCGACATGCAAGGGATTGAAATGGCAGATTTCAGCCAGCTTCTGCGTAATCGGCAACAGGATGATGATCGCCGGCACGCCGTCCATGAACGTTCCGATAACGAGATACGCCACGATGATGAAGAACATGATGATCTGTGGGTTGGTCGTAACACTGAGTACCGCTTCTCCGACATAATCCGGCACGTTGTAGTAGGCCAGCAGGTAACCGTAGGCACCCGCCGTGGCCAGACAGAAGAGCGGGATCGCCGCGCCCATCGCGGTCTGCCGCAGCATTTCCGGCAGGTCTTTCAACTTGATGGTCTTGTACAGGAACATGGTCAGAATCAGCGTGTAGACCACGGTCACCAGTGAGGCTTCCGTTGGAGTAAACAAGCCGCCGACCATGCCACCGATCAGGAGAATCGGTACGCCAATCGGCCAGATTCCCTTTTTGAGCGCCGCGTAGATTTCAGCCTTGGGAGCCATTTTTTCCATTTCACGCGGGTAGTTGTATTTCTTCGAAAAAAACCAGGCAACACCCATCAGGCTGCAACCAATCAATACGCCAGGCACGACACCGCCGATGAACATGGCACTCACCGAGACGTTGCCGAACGAGCCGTAGATGATCATGAAAATGCTCGGCGGAATGATGATGCCAATCACCGATGAACAGGCGACCAAAGCCACAGAGAACGCTTTTCCATAACCGCGCTTGATCAGGTTCGGAATGAATACCGAGCCGATGGCGGCCGCTTCCGCTGCCGAACTGCCGGTTGTTCCGGCAAAAACCATGGAGACGATGATCGTGAAATAGGCCAGGGCGCCGCGTACCCAGCCGATCAGGCACATGCACAGGCGGATCAGGTATTCCGACACCTGACCCTTGTTCATCAGATCGCCAGCCAGAAAGAAGATCGGGATGGCCAGCACCGGGAAAGAATCCACACCCTTGAGCATCTGCTGGATCGCCAGTACTGGCGTGATATCGCTGGCCAGCGCCATTGACATGAAAGTGGATACAAACAGTGAGAACGCCAGAGGCACACCCATGAGCATCAAGGTCAGGAAACTACCAAAAAGCAAGACAAGAAATAGTGTCACAATGCGTCCCCCGCTAATAATCAATATTCACACAGATACTTCGCAACTCAAGGGCTTAATAAACCTCATCTGCTTCCGCCTCATAGGCGTGAGGGTCCTTGGTAAAATCGCCATACATCATGTTCTGGAAAGAGAACAGGATCATAAGAATGCCGCTGAACGGAACGATGCCGAAGACCCAGGCCATCGGAGTCAGGAAAGTCGGGGACACACGATTCATTCCATACATCCGGGTGAACTCTATTCCGTAATACACCATGAACAGCGCAGCAAACATGATGATGCCGTTGATCACGAATCGCTGGTAGAGATCACGTGATCGGCCATGCAACTTGTCTGATAGCATGGTCATGCCGAAGTGCACCGAATTCTTTACACCGAGCGCGGCACCAATCATGACCAGATA
The DNA here is from genome assembly GCA_020049495.1 of Accumulibacter sp. GTDB lineage: Bacteria > Pseudomonadota > Gammaproteobacteria > Burkholderiales > Rhodocyclaceae > Propionivibrio. The sequence continues at coordinate 16,597 of JAIFKU010000106.1, read as the reverse complement.
AATGAAGGTGTAACGAGCAATCTCTTCCGTCCAGGTTGACGGAATCTTGATCACAAAGCGCGTAAACACCTGCCATGCGAGAGAAAGCATCATCGCGGTAACCAGAACGATCATCAGCTTTTCCAGCATCTTGGCGAGCCCGTTGATCGCGCCATTAACAATACTATTTGTCACGAATGCATCCCCCAGATATCGGGGAGCGGTTTCAGGCCGCTCCCCGTAATGCGGACAACCTTAGAACTTCTTGCCCATTTCGCGGATCACTGCCAGTTCTTTTTCCATGCCGATACGCTTGGCATTGGCTTCCAGAACCGGTTGCATCAGAGCGACGGCCTTGTCCTTGTCGGCTTTCGACATTTCAAAGACCTGAACACCATTCTTCTTCAGCGTTTCTTCGCTTTCCTTGTCCATGCGGATCGCCATCTTGATCTGCTCCTTGGCGGTATCCTTGCCGGCCTGAATGACAATCTCACGCAAATCAGCCGGAACCTTGGCCACTGCTTTGGCACTCATGAAAAACGGCAGCGCCAGATAGCTGTGCTCGGTACGCAGAACGAATTTGCAGCTTTCCCAGAACTTCATGCCAAGCAGCGAAGTCATGGTGTTTTCCGCACCATCAACAACTCCCACCTGCAAAGCCGAATAGAGTTCCGTGTAGGCCAGAGGGGTCGGATTGGTACCAAAGGCTTTCCACGCCGCCAGTTCATTCGGGCCGGTCATTGTGCGCAGCTTGTACCCTTTGAGATCGTCCAGCGTCTTGACGGGCTTGTTCGTAAACACATTGCGGGCGCCATCGGTGAAGAGACCAAGATAAATATCGCCACGTCTTTCTTTCACTTTTTTCACGATGACTGCGTCAACCTCGCTGTTCAGCACAGCATCGAGATGCGCCCAACTCTTGAAGGTATAAGGCGGGCTGTAGAGATCCATCTCGGGAACGAAATTGGCGTACTTGGCAGCAGCAGCCATCATGACGTCAACGGTACCCATTTGCATGCCTTCGGCCATCTGCTCTTCATCACCGAGAACGGCATCACTGTATAGCTGAACAGCGACGCGACCCTTGGTGACTTCTTCAACTTTCTTTTTGTAAATCTCAAGCCCACGGTAGTGACCGCTGTTCTTGGGGTTGTTGGTCACAGCCTTCAGGGTGACCTCCGGCTTGTTCTGAGCCAAAGCGGGGGTGCCAATGGCAAATACGCTTGCAAGGACGGTCAAAGCCAAAATGCTTTTCAACTTCATGATATTTCCTCCTGAATATGTTTTACAACAAACATGACATCAGCAATTCGAGACAAACTTGCCAAATCAGATCCCATTTCCTGAAGCACCAAAATTTGATCCTGAACACGATACTCACGACCAAATTTGACGCGAAAAATAGCAGTCATTCCTTACTTGCGTAAGTTGGAGATTTACTCCACCTCAAAGGATGATTTTTCATCCACCTCAAGGGTGGATATTTTCTCCACCATTTGATCTGGACAGACAGAAATCGATGGATTCTGGCTCTGATCACAAAGAATAATGCTGGACAAGGCATTGCACCTGAGCGGACATTTACCCTCTGTGACGAATCGGTCTTATGGGCAACAAGACGATCCACAAAAAAAGTTGCATGGTCCGGAGACGAAAATTCGTCGTACGTGCATACTACGCAGATCAAAAGCCGCGACTGTATATTGATTCAAGCCATTCGCTTTTCGAGCAGGAATTCCATGAAACGTTTTCTTTTCACTTCACTTTTCGTTGCTTCGCTCATTTTTCCGTACTGCGCATATTCAGCAGCGGTTCAAGAAAAATCTACAGCCGCGAAATTTGTGCTGAAAGCGGCCACGAACAATCCGAAGATCAGCGGTCAGTATCAAGGCATGGTCATCCTGAAAAAGCTGGTTGAGGAACGAACGGGCGGCAGGATCATGGTTGAAATATTTCCGGATGGCGTTTTGGGTGATGAAGAACAGATTGCCGAAAAAATGCAGAGCGGCGCGGTTGACTTCACCATCCACTCTTCAGCCAAGTACGCGAACTTTGTACCGGAAGTTGATATTTACAGCCCGCCCTATACGTTCAAGAACTGGGCTCACATGAAGGCTGTGATCAACAGCGAAGTCAACGAGAGGCTGGTTAATGCGGTATCCGAACGACGTGGTGATTACTTTGTGGGAGTGTTTACGGAAGGTCTCCGGAACGTATTCAGCCGATCAGAACTTCTGAAACTGGACGATCTGCGGGCACTCAAGATTCGAACGATGACCGGCCCAAGCGAAGTCAGCGCATGGCGCGCTCTGGGCGCCAACCCGATTCCGACCGCCTATCTTGAACTTCATCACGCGTTGAAAGTCGGTGCAGTTGATGGTGCAGAGAACACCATGACTTCAATTCTGGGAATGAAATTTTATGAAAGCTCGAAATATGTACTGAGAACAGGCCATAATTACATGGCCATGCCGGGTATTCTGAGCGGAAGATTTGTCCGGAAACTTCCAAAAGAGTTGGCCACCTTAGTCATGCAGGCGGCTAAGGATTCAGCGAAGGAACAACTTGACTGGGCCATCGAATTTGACCTGCGGAATGAACGAATTCTCAAGGAAATATATGGTGTCAAGACAGCCGAGTTCAGCAAGGACGATTATGCAAGGGCAGTCAGCATTTGCCGAACTATTCAGTTCGAGAATGCAAAAAGAATCCACATGGAGAAAGAGCAACAGTTGATTTCCAGGCTGGCCAGAAAATACTGAAATCAGGACTCACCCCACAATCCCGTATAGGCCTCTTACGCCAGCAAAGAAAATGAAACCAGACTTTATCCTGACCAGCCATGATTAGAGTATTGATTGTAGATGACATGGAAACTTTCCGTGAGCGGTTCCGGGAAGTTTTATCCAGTGACCCTGCCATTGAGGTCGTGGGACTGGCTTCCTCCGGAGAGGAGGCCGAGGCTATTGCTTTCAAGCAGCGCCCCGACGTTATTCTCATGGACGTTGTGATGGAGAATGACCGCGCGGGTATCATCAGCGCAATGCGCATCTGCTCTGCCCTGAGCTCTGTCAAAATCATCATGTCAACAGTACTTGAGGACGACGAAACCGTCTTCAATGCCTTTCAGATCGGCGCGGTCGACTACCTTCTGAAAAATGCGCAGCCGGATGAAATTCTCACCTCGGTCAAGTCCGCCTATATTGATCAATCGTCGCTTTCCCCGATGATCTCGAAAAAGCTTAGAAAAGAATTTGTCAATCTCAGAGGGCACCAGGATTCCCTCCGTTTCATCATCAACATCGTCAGGGTTCTGACACAGGTTGAACTCGACATACTGCTGCTGCTCTGTGATGGGAAAACCCGGAACGAGATTTCCCACATTCGATGCATTGAGTTATCGACAGTCAAAACTCATGTTGGAAGCATTCTGAAAAAACTTGAAATGAAAAACTCAAGCGAAGTCGTGAAAACAATAATGAATACTCACTCACTGGATCTTCTGCGGCAATCAATACGCCATTGACATTTAAAGGCTATTGAAGCCAAGGTCTGGAATGCGATCAATTTTCAGCCAAAGGAAGAAGAATCCTTACTGTCGTTCCGTACCCCGGTTCCGATTCGACGAATATCCTTCCCTGGTGAGCCATTATTACCCGGTAACAGTAGCTTAGTCCGAGCCCCCAGTTCTCACGTCTGTTTTCGGTACTGAAGAACGGAATGAAAATTTTGTCCAGGTTTTCCTTTTCAATTCCATGCCCGTTGTCCGAAACCGAAATATTTACCCATGATTTGTTTTTGTGAATCGCCACAGAGACCTCTCGCGGTTCACTCTTCATGGCCTGCAGGGAATTGTTCAGGAGATTGACGAACACTTCCTTCATGTGTTGCGGGTCAAGCAAAACCTGAATCGGTTCTTGGTCAACATCATATTTCAATGAAACATCCTCAAATTTCTGATTTTCCAGTGCCCGATCCATGATCTCCTTCACACTGGAAACAGACAGATTCAAGGCTGTAATGGCGAATTTGGACTGAATGCCATTGACCGTGTTCAGAAGTTCATTCGAGTTCTTTATTATCCGGTCCACATACGGATTGATCGCTGGCGAATCCTTGATTTTGTCTTTAAGCGACTCTGCATCGACAAGAACCGCCATCGCAAAATTCTTGACCATATGGTTGTAAAACCGTATGCCCGAATTTGAAATATCGAAAGAACGGTAAATATTTGTCCGTATGCTTTGCAACGAAAAATAAAGATGATTGAACCGGTATAGCGCAAAAAGCAGCGTGACAAATGAAACAAGCATTATATGGGGATAATACCCGATGATATTTCCCTCAACCAGAATGGACACCGGAAGAAAGTGCATGGAATCATTCGCTGTGGTCAGTGATATGAGTCGCTTTGGCGCCCACCAGAGGAAAGTGATGAACAGCAGGAGAATGGAGGTGTATCCTGAAGCTATCAGGAAATAGTAGCTGCGGAAGTATTTGATCTTTGGCGCAATAAAGTAGTTGTAAATCATCATTACAAAGCCAAGTGCCATGTAGGTATGATTTATAAAGTTTGTGACCAGATTGATCGTTTCTTCAATGGAATAGAATTCAGGAAAGCTGACTGTTTCCTGATAGGGCGATATAAATAGCACCCTATATACTGTTTCAAACGCCCAGGGCGAGTAAATGAAGAATTGCAATATTTGCGGGACTGCAAGAATTATGTACAGCCTGACATTCGTCCTCAGCGGCTTGAGAAAGGAAAGCGGAAAGCAGAGTGACGAATAGATGAAAATGACAATGCCAAAGTTCATCACCGTTATTATTTTTTCCGTGCTTCCGAACAGGGCAATGCTGAATTTCGGCAACAACTTTGTAATCAGTACTTTCTTTGAGAACAGGTTCTGATACAACTCCTGCTGATCAAGATACTGGATATATACAATGAAAAAGAACACGGAAATAATCCATCCGGCCGTGAGCAGAAACAGAAAAATCCTGGAGTCGCCCTTCTCCTTATAGATTATAAATATCGAGAATGTGACAAGAATGATCGCCAGATAGACCATCAATGTATTACCCCATGGGTTTTCAGCAAGCCACTCGTAAAAAGACGCTTCCTGTTGCTGATAACACTATTTCATTTCGTGAGACAGGCCAACTCTATTACAACTCCCATTGTTCTGGCCAGTTCATCCGGCCACTTCCATTGGCCTGAGCGGCAATATTTACGCTGCCTCCAGAGCATGCTTGCTGAAGGTTGCCGATGGACGGGCGTTGCAGAGGGGGTATTGGACGGATTCAATCAATGGCCAAACACCACGCTCAATAATGCGGCGGAATCTCGTCGCGAAGATCCCGCGGCTCGGCATTCTCGGCAGCTTCGGCATTCGCCCGGATCTGCCCGTAGAGATGGCGCAACTGGGCCTGTAACAAATCGATCTGTTCCTGCTGCCTGAACACAGTGCGATTGAGGACTTCCACCATATCCTCGGTCAGGCTCGTCTTGATTTCGAGTTCGGTCAGGCGGTCTTTCATGGTTCGGTCTTTCAGGCGTATCTACAAATAAGTTGAGGACAGACTATAATTTCACGGTCATACGCATAAGGATATCGCCATGTCGCTCGTGCCTTGCCGCGCCTGTGGTCATCAGGTTGATACGTCGGCGCTTGCCTGCCCGCGCTGTGGCGCTACCGACCCGGGAAAGAAGATCAGCCGGCAACAGCGCAATGCGCGAAATTTCGTCATACAGACGATTTTCTGGCTCAGTCTGCTCGGTTTCGGCGGCTGGTACATTACAACAACCGTGATTCCTCTGGTCAAGCAGTATATCGTCAAGCCTGAACAGGCACCAGGCGCTCGCCCATAAGCGCTTATTCCACCACCGGTTCCAGCGCTTCAATTCCTGTGCCGAGCATCACGCGGCGTGTCTCCGGTGTTTCCAGACTGATGCGCCCGAGTTTGCCATCGCGGTAATCCTGCAACAACACGGTAGACGCTTTCTCGAAATCGGGTTCACCACCGCGCATGAGCAAGCCGCGTCGCCTGGCGACCCCTTCGACAACCCCCACCGCATCGAGTCCCTCGAGCGAAAAACCATAACGCGCCGACAACAGTGCCGGGTAACGGTCGAGCAGGAGAGCGACCAGAAAAACCGCCACTTCCTCGTCGATGATGGCGTTGCGTCCGACGGCATGGCTTGCGGCAAGCATCAGGCCGTCGCTCGGATATTCGATCTTTGGCCACATCAGGCCCGGCGTATCGACAATCGAATGACGGACGCTGATCTGATGCATCTGCTGCGACTTGGTCACCGCCGGCTCATCGCCAACCTTGGCGATCTTGCGTTTGACCAAGGCATTCATCAGCGTTGATTTTCCGACGTTGGGAATACCCATGATCATCATGCGCAACTGCTTGGTGTTATCGTTGCGATGCGGCGCAAGGCTCTGACACAGCGCTGGAAGGCGCGCCACCTCGCTCTGGTTCTTGCTTGAGATGGCCACGGCCTTTACCCCGTGCTGCCGGTTGTAGTAGGCCAGCCAGGCCCGGGTGACATCAGGGTCCGCCAGATCGGACTTGTTCAGTACCTTGAGGCAGGGACGCTGGCGGTGCAGGCGCAGTTCGCGCACGAGCGGATTGGTGCTGGCTTCCGGCAGACGCGCATCGAGCACCTCGATCACCACATCGATTGACGCCATCGTCTCGGCCGCCTTTTTGCGCGCCGAGGTCATGTGACCGGGATACCACTGAATCGCCATGAAAAATCTGACTCTGTGAAAAGGCCGCCATTATCCCATTTGTTCGACCGCTCAAGGTCATTGCGTCTAAAATGGGCTTTTTTGCCAACACGCCTCAGGAAACCTGTGCCGCTCATCCCCGAAATTAAGCCCGAGCAGTCGATCGAGTTGCTCAAGGAACTGCACATCCTGACCCGCGACGGCAAACTCAATCAGGACAGTCGGCGCAAGCTTAAGCAGGTCTATCACCTGTTCAACTTCATTGAACCGCTGCTTGCCGAGTTGCAGGATACCCGTGCAAACCTGACCTTGGCCGATCACGGTGCCGGCAAGTCCTATCTGGGTTTCATCCTCTACGACCTGTTCTTCAAGTCAAGAGCAGAGGGTCATATCTTCGGCATCGAAACACGCCCGGAACTCGTCGAAAAATCAGTCGAACTGGCACAGCGCCTGCATTTCGAGCGCATGAGCTTTCTCAATCAGACGGTCGATGAGTCAATCCGCTCACCGGCCCTGCCCGCACGCATCGACTTCGTCACCGCGCTGCACGCCTGCAATACCGCGACGGATGACGCCATCCGCTTCGCCCTGCACAAGCAGGCCAGGTTCATCGTGCTGGTCCCCTGCTGCCAAGCCGAAGTTGCCGCCGTGTTGCGCAAGAACAAGAACGACTCTTTCTCTAAAACACCGCTTTCGGAACTGTGGCGCCATCCGGTACACACCCGCGAATTCGGCAGCCTGCTGACCAACGCCCTGCGCTGCCTGCAACTTGAAGCGCACGGCTATCAACTGACGGTCACCGAACTGGTTGGCTGGGAGCATTCGATGAAAAACGAACTGATCATTGCCCGCCAGACCGGGCAAGTGCGAAAAAACGCAGAAGAGCGGCTGGCCGCGATTTTGCATGAACTCAATCTTGACGAATTGCGCGACCGGTTCATGCTCGCCGGGAAGACAAACTGAACGCCGCTGTCCGCATCAAGGAATACCATGGAAAACTGGATCACCCGCATCGTCGCCCTGCTCTGTGCCGCAGGCAGCAGTTCCCTGTTCTGGACGTTTGGCGTATTCGTCGTCAAACCCTGGCGCGAAGGACGCCTGCTGACGCTTGATTGGGCAGAACTGCAGATCATCGGGGGATCATTGCTGCTTGGCTTGGTAGTAGCCTGGGGAGCACTGCATATTTTTGCGCTGGCCGACCGCCAAGGCAACCCCAAGATATATGCGACGATCCGTGCAGCGCTTGTCTTCGCGTCAATAGCCGCCATGATCGGCGGCACATTATGGGTTCAGGCCCGGATCACCTGAACCGCGATGGATAGTTCAGGCGGTGGTATTAACCCGCGTCCCCACCGTCTGCCCGTTGGCATTGACTGTAGGCCGACTGGTTTCGGCTTCGTTGCGAACGGCAGCCGCCGCCTCACGTTCATCAGCGGGCTGACTGTTCTGCGCCTGCTGATTTCGTTGAGCCTGCTGGGATTGCTGCGTCTGCTGATCCTGCTCGGACTGACGCACCCGCGCCTGAGCCTGCGCACTGGCGATCAAGGCATTAGCACTGCTTGAACTAACTGAACCGACTTCCATGACTCATTCCTCCTGCTCCGGGATTGGCCAATCCCGACAAGTTCAATGATAGACCATACTTGGCTTGTTTGCCAAAATAGTGTTCTGTTGCAAGTTCGTGGAAAAGCATCGCCAACGGATACACCAACGCTCGCCTGAAGAAGCATAATATTCCGACTATTCCAATTTTCGAGGTCGATCATGAGCACCAGAACCCGACGCTGGACACTGATCATTGGCGGCACTCTGATTGTTTTACTGATTGCCGGAATTGCGGCATTCCAGTTCGCCATTCAGTCACTCAAGGGGCAGGTCGAAAAGGCGCTTGGCCCGCAAGGCGAAGTCAAGGAGATCCGGGTCAGCCTGACCGGTGTCGAAGTCATCGGCATCCGGATTCGTGCACCGCGCGTACCGGAAAACACGGACAAACGAAATCTGTGGCCGGCCGAAGACCAGTTGCGCGCCGAACGCATCCTGATCACCCCCTCGATCATGGATCTGCTCACGGCCAAGGTGGTCGTGGAAAGCATCCGTATCGAAGGCGCCTACATCGCCATGTTGCGCGCCAGGGATGGGCGCATGCGCGTTCTGCCCAGCCTGCTTGAAAAGCCGGCCGCCCCGGGCGCAACAGACAAGGCCGGCAAGAAAGAGGCTGGTGGCGTGCCACCGGTCAGCATCGGCAAGATCGAACTGGTCAACGGAACGATCGAGTTTTTTGACGCCACGATCCGGCAGCCTGCGCACAAAATCCGTCTCGAACAGATCAATGCCACTATCGGCAAGCTCCAGTTACCTGATCTCAAGGGCCAGAGCCAGATCAATCTGGTCGGGGTCATCAAGGGCGTGCGCCAGGACGGCAAGATATCGATCTCCGGCACTGCCGAACTGGCCACGCGAGAGTCGGGCATCAGTACCCTACTGCGCGGCGTTGATCTGGTCGCACTGCAGCCCTACCTGATCAAGGCCACCGAGAGCGGCGTGAAAAAAGGAGTGCTCGACTTCGAACTCAAATCCACTGTCCAGAAGGGCAAGCTTCACGCCCCCGGCACCCTGACGATCAGCAATCTCGAACTGGCCTCGGCTTCCGGCACGATCATGGGCATGCCGCGCGGCGCGGCCATCGCTATGCTGAAGAACCGCAACGGAAAGATTTCGGTCAAGTTTGTGCTCGATGGCGATCTCAACGATCCCCGCTTCTCGCTCAACGAGAATCTGACCACGCGCATCGGATCGTCGGTGGCCAACTCGCTTGGCGTCAGCATCGAGGGGCTGGCCAAGGGCGTCGGGAGTGTCGGAAGCGGTGCGGCAAAGGGCATTGGCGATTCATTGGGCAAGCTGATCAAAAAATGAAGTTCGGGGTTATCATTCCATTGTGATTCTTATTGCATTTTTGAGCCAAGGAGCAAACATGACATTCCGATTCGCCATCCGCCGCATCTTCTCCCTGTTCATTTTTTCTCTCGCCGCCGCCGGCATGGCCGCAAGCGCCCTGTCGGCCGACATGCCCAAGCGCAAGGCCGGCCTGTGGGAAATCAACATGCGCATGGAAGGCGCGCCGGCAATGGGTCCGATGCAGCAGTGCATCGACCAGAACACCGACAACCTGATGCAGCAGAAGGCCAAGGATTACAAACAGAACTGCAGCGTCATGGATGTCAAATCCTCGGGCAACAAGCTCACCATCCACTCGGTATGCAAGATGGACGGCTCGACGGCGACCACCGACGGCGTATTCGAAGGCTCGTTCGATTCCAGTTACAAGGGCACGATGAAAACCCGCTTCAGCCCGCCGATGCATGGCATGAGCGAATCGAACATGACGCAGGAAGCGCGCTGGCTCGGCCCGTGCAAGCCCGGCCAGAAGCCCGGCGATGTGATCATGCCGAACATGGGCGGGATGAACATCAACGACATGATGAAAGACCCGAAAATGCAGGAGATGATGCGGCAGCAGCAGCAAAAGCGCTGAGCGTCAGGAGACAACCTTGAAGATCGGCATTGCCGGAGCCGGCGCCATCGGCTGTTTTCTCGGCGCCCGGCTGGCCGCATCGGGGCAGGCGCAGGTCTGTGCGCTGGCTCGTGGAAAGACGCTTGCCGCCCTGCGCCAGCACGGCTGGCGCCTGCAGACGGACAAGGGAAACAGCGCAGCCCCGGTCACAGCCAGCGACAATGCCGGCGAACTCGGCGTGCAGGACCTGCTGATCGTCGCCGTCAAAGGGCCGGCGCTGCCGGTACTTGCACCTGACCTGCGCCCGCTGATCGGCCCGCAGACGATAATCCTGCCGACGATGAACGGCGTACCCTGGTGGTTCTGTCTGGTCGATGGGCCATTTACCCCCTTCGCGCTGCACAGCGTCGACCCGGATGGCCGTATCGCGCAAAGCCTTCCGTTCAGCCAGACTCTCGGCTGCGTGGTGCACGTCGGCGCCAGTTGCCCGGAACCCGGCGTAGTCAGGCATGCAATGGGGAAGGAATTGATCATCGGTGAAGCGGTGGGTGGCATTTCGGCGCGTACGCAACAGATTGCCCGCTTGTTCACACAGGCCGGGTTTGAAATCAAGCTGTCGGCAAACGTCCGCTACGACATCTGGTTCAAGCTATGGGGCAACCTGACCATGAACCCGGTTTCAGCCATCACCGGCGCCACCATCGACCGCCTGCTCGGCGACCCGCTGGTCAGCGATTTCTGCTCGGCCGCCATGCGCGAGGCCGCAACCGTCGGCGAGCGGATCGGCTGCCACGTCACGCAACAGCCGGAAGACCGGCACGCCATCACACGCAAGCTGGGCACCTTCAAGACCTCCATGCTGCAGGACGTCGAGGCTGGCCGCGCCATCGAACTCGACAGCATCGTCGGCGCGGCGCAGGAAATCGGGCAGCACTTTGGCATGGACACGCCATACATCAACGCCATCCTCGGGCTGACACGCCTGTTCGCCCGCACGCGCGGACTCTATCCAGAGGCTCAGAAAACCACATGAATACCTGTGTTCGTTCCATAGTGAAGCGCCGATTCATTCGCATCTGTCGCAGAAAAAACTCGTCATTCCCGCGCAGGCGGGAATGACGGCTTGGCTCAACAGGATTGTGCCGGCAACACAGACCGTATTTTTTTCCGTAATCCCGCCGTCGCCCAGGCCGGGTCGTCCTGCCCGCAGATAGCCGAAACCACGGCAATCCCCTTGGCCCCGGCGGCAAACAATGGTGCGCAGCTATCCGCATTGATGCCGCCGATGGCCACCACCGGCAGGCTTGTCGCCGCCACCAGTTCGGCAAACAGCGGCACGCCCGTCGCCGCACCCGCGTCGAGCTTGGTGCCGGTCGGATAGACCGGCCCGATGCCCAGATAATCGACGCCCTCGGGCACGGCAGCCAGTTCGGCGGCATCCGAGATCGACAAGCCGAGAATCCTGTCCGGCCCGATCAGGCGGCGCGTCTCGGCCACCGGCAGATCATCCTGCCCGACATGCACGCCGTCGGCATTGACGGCCAGTGCGACATCCACTTGGTCATTGATGATCAGCGGCACACCGAACGGCGCCAGCACGACCTTGAGTTCGCGTGCCGTGGCCAGCCACTGGCGTTTCTTCCACTGCGGCGCGCGCAACTGCACGGCCGTCACGCCGTTCGCGGCCGCCAGCTTCGCCGTGCGCAGCATTCCGTCCGGGCCGCCGCACAGCTCGGGATCGAGCACCAGATAGAGCGAAAGGTCAATCGCATTCAACGTCATGCGTCCTGCCCGCGCAGTTTTTCCGGACTGATCAGATACAGCGCGTCAATAAAATCGGCCTTGAACGACCCCGGCCCGCGACTGCTACCCGCTGCCCTCTCACCACACAGCCCGGCCACGGCACACGCCGCCGCTACTGCATTGAGACGGTTCGGCGCCTGCGCCGTAAAAGCCGCGACCAGCGCCGACAACGCACAGCCGGTACCGACCACGCGCGTCATCAGCGGATGCCCCCACGGCGTCGCCCAAGTCGTTGTACCATCGGTAATGAAATCGGTTTCGCCGGTCACCGCGACGATAGCGCCGGTCGAAAGCGCAAGCTGCTCGGCCGCAGACACCGCCGCATCGGAACCCGCCGTCGTATCGACGCCGCGCCCGCTGCCGGCAAATCCGGCCAGCGCCAGAATCTCCGAGGCATTGCCGCGAATCGCCGCCGGCCTGGCCGCAATGAATTCCCGGCACGCCTGCGTCCGGTAATCGAGCACGCCGACCGCCACAGGATCGAGCGTCCACGGCACGCCGGCCTGATTGGCCGCCGCCACCGCCAGTTTCATCGCCGCCAGCCGCGCCGGATAGAGCGTGCCGACATTGATCAGCAGCGCGCCGGAAATCGCCGCAAACACCGCCGCCTCCTCTTCCGCGACGATCATCGCCGGCGACGCGCCAACGGCCAGCAGCACATTGGCCGTGATTTCCTGCACGACTTCGTTGGTCAGCAGATGGACCAGGGGATTGGTGGCACGCAGCCGCGCCAGTTCGCCGGCCACAATATCGATCGGGAGTGTGTTCGCCATGATGCAGAAGTGTCCTGAAATTCAAAATGGCGAAGTATACGCCAGGAGGCGGGCTGTGCCGATCATCCGTTGCGAGATGAGGCAGAGCAACTTTTGCCAAAGCTGCGCTCTTCTTTTTTATCCCATATTGCTTGCAGGAATGCCAGATAAATCGTTAAATCCAATCTATGTTGGCACAATACAGTGCTCTGATACAGCCTATTGACGGTTTATATTGCGTCATGACAGAAAGCAAAACGTCATTTAGGTGCCATATTTTCGTTGGGCAAGAATCGCTGCCTGAAGCATTTTGATTGGAGGAATACATGAGTACACAAGTTGAAAACCCGATTCCTCTCCTTGACGAGGTCAAACTACAGGCACAAGTCCTCATACCAATCCTGCGTGCTTTGCGCATGGAGATGGGGAAGGATAAGGCCGATGAGTTGGTCGCCGGGGCTTTGAGTGGCTGGGTGCGCTCTGTGTATTTGCGGATTGGTGAGAAACAGCTAGGCGCCCCCCGCGAGAAGTGGCAGGGGGTGTGGAACGAGTTGCGACCAAGAATCGGCGACGTAGTCGAGCGAGAGTTGCTCCAAGACGACAATGATGTTCGCGATTACAACGTTAACCGATGTGGCTTTGCGGAGTTCTTCAAAGCACTGGGTGAACCGGAGCTAGGCGCACTCTTGGTTTGTGATTTTGACTATTACGTCGCCGAGATTGGTGCGCCTACCGTCGAGCTCACGCGGACGCAAACCATAATGAAAGGGGCAGCCTACTGTGACTTCCGGTACCGTTTTAAGTGTGGATGAGCCAAAAGCGTAGCCAAAAGCCGGAGCCAAAAGGGGGCAGCTTCGCATTACCATCCAAAAAACCTCATAGCCATTGGGATCAGAGTGATTTAATTTTCTGCCGCTAAAATACTAAACTTGCCTGGAAATAATGAAAATGTTTCAGACCCCTTTCGTTCTGAGCCTGCGCTAATGAATTGTGCTCGATCGATATCCGCAACTTTTACCTAAATGTAGTTTCAGGCAACTTAAACAAGGAGAGATAAAATGACGTTCGGCGAATCCATTAGCACCTGCTTCTCGAAATATGCAGCGTTTGACGGGCGCGCCTCTCGCTCGGAGTACTGGTGGTTTTTCCTTTTTGCATTTCTCGCGTCAGCGGCGACAAGCCTGATCAGCGAAACGATGTCAGGTTTATTTTCATTGGCAGTTCTGCTCCCGTCCCTGGCCGTTGGGGCACGGCGATTGCATGACGTCAATAAAAGCGGATGGTTTCTTCTTCTCTGGATCATCCCGATTATCGGATGGATTGTTCTGATCGTTTGGGCCGTACAGGAAGGCAAAGAGCCAAATCGGTTTTCATCCGCAGCGTCAGCCTGATTTCTTGTGGGCATGGATGCCCACCCCCGCAATGCACTACCCGTGCGTGAAGAGTCGCGCAAGGACAGTTATACGGCTCAGTTAAGCCTTCATTCCCGCGAAGGCGGGGATCCGGAGCCTTGACTGTAACTGGATTCCCGCCTTCGCGGGAATGACCAATTTTAAAAATGGGCAAATGGGTTCAGTATCGCATTACTCAAAAAACTCACGTTGAACAGCTCAGTAATGAAATCGCAACTGAGCAATCAACAGTCCATCACCTTCAACCCGGTACACCATGCGGTGCTCATCCGTCAGGCGGCGTGACCAGAAGCCGGAGAGTGCGTGCTTCAATGCTTCCGGTTTTCCAATGCCAGAGAAGGGTTCGCGTTGGGTTTCACGAATCAGCTTGTTGATCCGTTCGACCATGCGCTTATCCTGTTTTTGCCAGTAAAGATAATCTTCCCATGCTTCATCCGCGAAAATCAGTTTCACTTTGCCAGCTTCCGCTCAACGCCTTTCCCGGCGTTCAGTTGCGCGGCGGCCGAGAGAAGGCGCCTGGCATTGGCGGGCGTGCGCAAGAGATAGGCCGTTTCCTCAAGGGCTTTGTAATCTTCGAGCGAGAGCATCACCACGGCCTGCTCGCCATTGCGGGTGATGATCAGGGCTTCGTGGTCGTCGCAAACCCGATCCATAGTGCTGGCGAGATTGGCACGAACGGTCGTGTAGGTCATTGCGTCCATGATGTGTCTCCGAATATGTACGCGTTACTGTACATAACAAACCGTCGGTTGTCCAGTAAAAATAGTCGGACACGACGCCCGGCCCAGCATTCCACTGGCGCACTTGTTACACTAGCGCCTTTTTGAGCCACGCCGTTTTTATGACTAGCCAAACAACACGTCTCTGCTTTGTACGCCACGGAGAAACCGACTGGAATGCCGATCAACGCATGCAGGGGCACCAGGATCTACCCCTGAACGCAGATGGCCTGGAGCAGGCGGAGTGGGCTGGCCCTTGCTTCTCCGGGAAAGCGATTGCCGCAATCTACAGCAGCGACTTGTTGCGCGCACGGCAGACGGCCAGGCCTATCGCCGAGGCGCTGAAGTTGCCGGTCACGCTGCTCCCCGCGCTCCGGGAGCGGAATTTCGGGCGCTGCGAGGGGTTGGTCGGCAGTGAAATTGTCAACATTTACCCAGACGATGCACGTGCCTTGAGGGTACGTGATGCGGCCTATGTACTGCCCGGAGGCGAGAGCTTGCGCCAGGTTCAGCAACGCGTGCTTGACTGCATCGACAGCCTGGCCAGGGAGCATGCCGGGCAGACCATTGTCGTGGTCACGCACGGCGGCGTGCTCGATCTCATCTACCGCCGGGCATGCCATATGGCTCTTGAACTGCCGCGCAACTTCGAGATTCCTAACACGGGCATCAACTGGGTCAGCATCTGCGATAATCAGTGGCGCATTGAGCAATGGGCAGATACCGCACATCTTGGCGAACGCGGCGCGATCAAGGTACTCTCGAATTACTGAAGCCCGGAAAAGGCATCAGGAGACTTTTTACAGGCAAGCCCTGAATCATTCCTGGAGGGAGAATCGCAATGCGTGCTATCGGTAATTTTCTCTGGTTTGTACTGGGCGGTGTCTTCATGGGGCTGGCCTGGTGGCTCATCGGCCTGCTGGCTTTCATCTCGATCATCGGCATTCCCTGGGGCAAGGCCTGCTTCGTCATTGGCCAGTTCACGTTCTTCCCTTTCGGTCGTGAAGCGATCAGCCGCAGGGATCTCCACCAGAAAGACGATATCGGCACCGGCGGCCTGGCTCTTGTCGGCAATGTCCTGTGGTTCATTTTTGCCGGTATCTGGCTGGCCATCGGCCACGTGGTTTCGGCGGTCGCGTGTTTTGTCACGATCATCGGCATCCCGTTCGGAGTCCAGCATCTGAAACTGGCCGGCATTGCGCTGGCGCCGATCGGCAAGACCATCGTCACGATTGAAGTCGCCGATGCCGCCAGAAAGGCCAATGCAGAATCAGCGGTCTCTGCCATGCGCAAGAACCCGTAGCCAAGAGGCGGCCATGACATGGACTGGATTCCCGCCTGCGCGGGAATGACGTAGAGGAGGACAAGACCATTGAGTTAGCACGAAGGAATACAAGTCCGTCATTCCCGCGCAGGCGGGAATCCAGTAGGATTTAATCAGTAAAGGCATGCGGCAAACAAATAATTCTCCCAACCCGTCCATTTCTCGTCATCACCATGCAAGTGAAACAGCCTGCCGTATATATCTTGGCCAGTCAGCGCAATGGCACACTTTATATTGGCGTCACTTCGGATCTGGTCAAACGGCTCTGGGAGCACAGGAATAATGTCGTGGAAGGCTTTACTCAACGCTACGACGTGCATCGGCTGGTTTATTTTGAGCAGCATGAAGGAATGG
>JAIFKU010000104.1 GCA_020049495.1 Accumulibacter sp. | reverse complement strand
CGCCCCGAAGGAAGTACCCTTGGGGTGCCGGAATCCGACCGAAGGAAGTGCAGAGCCAGAAGAATCAACGAACTGGACCCCGGCTTTCGCCAGGGTGACGCCCCGAAGGAAGTCCTCTTGGGGGACGAATAAATCAGCCCTTCCCTAGGGGCTTTTGAGGTTTTACACCGTGTTTTTCAACACATTAACTTAACGCCTAGGGAAACGCTGAAGTATTCGTCCCTCAGGAGGACTTCCTTCGTGCGTCATCCCCGCGCAGGCGGGGATCCAGAATGTTGATGTAACTGGGTTCCCGCCTACGCGGGAACGACGAAAACCGAATAATTCAGTGTATCCCTAGGTCGCTGACGGGCCTTTGTGAATTAAACGGGGCTAGCCTTCATGGCTGATCAGGTGCACGATTGTGTAGGAGCGCAGTTCATCTGCGCGATAAAGCGCCTGATCGACTGATTGCCACGTTTCACGGCGACATGCCCAGGTGAATGCGTAAGGCAGGGCAGGCGAAAATTGCAGTATGCCGCGCAGCCCAATAAACACGGCTGTCTTCAGGAGCAGGCTCTGCAGATCGCCTATCCACGGGGGCGCATCGCTATCACTCGAACACTTCGGCCTGCAGGAAAGCCTGCCCCTTGGCATCCTTGCCCGAGAGCTGCGGCTCGCCGATCAGGGTTGGTCAGGCTTCAGCCCGACAAACTTTTCTCAAGCTCCAGATGTAGAGCAATCTGATGGAATTCTTGCCAGAGCGTAGTTTATAAACTACAATAGGGCATGATCGAAATAAAGCAAACCGAGATTTTCCGAAAATGGCGGATGCAGCTCAAGGATGAACGGGCACGCGGCTTGGTAGCGTCTCGCCAATACGATCATCGTCTTGCTGTGCGGTGGCGACAAGAGCACGCAAGCAAAAGACATCAAGGCGGCAAAACGCCTGGCTGCTGAATGGAGTGAATGAAATGGCTGATAAATTAACAACCTACGATCCCGCCGAGGATTTGGCTTCTGACGAAGCAATGGCAACATTCATGGCCGAAGCGTTCGAGACGAACGATGCCAGCTACATAGCGCACGCGCTTGGCGTCGTCGCTCGTGCGAAGGGCATGACGCAAATTGCCGGACAAACAGGCCTTTCCCGGGAACAGCTCTACCGTTCCTTCAGCGAGAACGGCAACCCGACCTTAAAAACCACGCTTGCCGTAATGAAAGCTCTTGGCCTGGATCTGACAGCCAAGGTTCACGCCTGAATCCAGAGCCAGAAGCTTATGACGTCATTCCGGCGAAGGCCGGAATCCAGTGGCGCACTACTGGATTCCGGGTCAAGCCCGGAATGACGACGATTTTTATCGATCTGTTTCAGCATGACAACCTACAACCGCCAAACCCTCAACCCCACCGCCGCCAGCTTAGCCGCATCAAAGCACGCCTTCACATCGATAAAGCAGCCGCCCGGTTCAGTTAAGCTGTCATCCCCGCGAAGGCGGGGATCCAGAGTCAAGACTGTAACTGGCTCTGCATTCCCGTTGGTCAGATTCCCGCCTTCGCGGGAATGACTAATATTTTGATGCCTTTGCGTTATCTGAACGGCTTGTGTGACACCGCCGCCACAATGGCATCGGCGCGCGGCAGGTCGTCCCACGCAGTGAGACGTACGCCGTACTCGTGCATTGCTTCTTCCGGGTCGGCATACGGGTCGTGCACGAACACCTCGACACCGTAGCTCTTCAGCTCGTTGATCACGTCGCCCACCTTGGAGTTACGCAGATCGGCACAGTTTTCCTTGAAGGTCAGGCCCAGCACATTGACCCGCGCACCCTTGATGGTGCTGCCCGCCGCAATCATCTCCTTCATGGCCTACTGTATGCACACTACTTTTCTGTCATTCCGGCGTAGGCCGGAATCTGACCAACGGGAATGCAGAGCCAGTCTTTCGGAGCACAAACTGGATCCCGGCCTACGCCGGGATGACGGAAGATTGGCGATGTGTGCATACGTTAGCCTTCATGGCTGATCAGGTGCCCGCCGCAATCATCTCCTTGATCGTCTGTTCAGCCAGGAACTTGCCCATGCCGTCATTGATGCGCTGCCCGGCGAGGATCACCTGCGGGTGATAACCCAGCATTTCCGCCTTGTGTGTCAAATAATACGGGTCGACGCCGATGCAATGCCCGCCAGCTCGTTCATCAGCGCAATATTCAGGTCACGTTGACTGACTACTCGATTATGCTGCAAGAGGCAGCAAGTCTTTTGCGTTTTCCAATGGCCAATATCCGGCTTCTTTGGCATCAAGAATCGTGATCTCAGCGATTCCGTTGGCAGCGTAGCCAATGTTGACATTCCATCCATGGGAAACATCCTTGACGACAGGCTCCTTTGAAAACTCAATGTGGAGGATGTCGTCTTGGTCGTCGTACTTGATTCTCATGCTTCGTCCTCCAATTCCCAGTTAATCATGACTGTTTTTACAACAATCGATTCTTTTTTGACAACGGCCGCGCACAGTAAGTTGTCATCACGTCCTTTGATGTGGCAATAAACCCATAGGTTCGAGTCATCACTATGCTGAATATCGCCGTGCTCAATGACATACTCCAGCGTAGCATCGTCGATCTCGCGCTTCTCCATGCTCTTTACAGCATGGTTTGTAAGCCACACATCTTTACCAAATCTGCTACTAAAAAAGTTCGCCAATCCGGTTCTCCTTCCCCACTATAGTAACAAAATCAGAGGCTTTACCGAACTCCAGATGCCGCCGTTCCAGGGCGATTGCATGAATGCCAATAATATCGTCATCAGCAGGCTGAATTTAGCATCGTCATTCCGGCGAAAGCGCCCCGAAGGTAAGGCGAAGCCGTCCTGAGGAAGTACTCCCGGGGTGCGCCCCGAAGGTAAGGCGAAGCCGTCCTGAGGAAGTACTCTTGGGGTGCGCCCCGAAGGTAAGGCGAAGCCGTCCTGAGGCAACGGGGCCTTGGGCTCAAGTACTCCTGGGGTGCGCCCCGAAGGTAAGGCGAAGCCGTCCTGAGGCAACGGGGCCTTGGGCTCAAGTCCTCTTGGGGTGCAGAGCCAGAACCAAAAAGTTTTTGTAGGAGCCCAGTTTCACTGGGCGATAACGGTGCTTGAACACGAATCACCCATCGCCCAGTAAAACTGGGCTCATACCTTCGGGGCCCCTTCGCCGGAATTTGTGGGTCGGGCTTCAGCCCGACAAGCCTTTCTCAAACTACAACCGCCAAACCCTCAACCCCACCGCCGCCAATTCAGCCGCATCAAAGCACGCCTTCACATCGATAAAGCAGCCGCCCTTGACCAGCTTCTTCTGGAAATCCTCAACCGGCAGCGCGATAAACGGCTTGTGTGACACCGCCGCCACAATGGCATCGGCGCGCGGCAAATCATCCCACGCAGAGAGACGTACGCCGTACTCATGCATCGCTTCCTCCGGGTCGGCATACGGATCGTGCACGAACACCTCGACACCGTAGCTCTTCAACTCGTTGATCACGTCACCCACCTTGGAGTTACGCAGATCGGCACAGTTTTCCTTGAAGGTCAGGCCCAGCACATTCACCCGCGCACCCTTGATATAGCTGCCAGCCGCAATCATCTCCTTGATC
Organism: Accumulibacter sp.; assembly: GCA_020049495.1. Lineage (GTDB taxonomy): Bacteria > Pseudomonadota > Gammaproteobacteria > Burkholderiales > Rhodocyclaceae > Propionivibrio. The sequence goes on along the minus strand of JAIFKU010000104.1, from coordinate 10,153 downwards.
GTCTGTTCAGCCAGGAACTTGCCCATGCCGTCATTGATGCGCCGCCCGGCGAGGATCACCTGCGGGTGATAACCCAGCATTTCCGCCTTGTGGGTCAAATAATACGGGTCGACGCCGATGCAGTGCCCGCCCACCAGGCCGGGGCTGAACTTGAGAAAGTTCCACTTGGTACCGGCCGCTTTCAGCACTTCCGACGTATCAATTCCGACCTTGTCGAAGATGATCGCCAACTCGTTCATCAGCGCAATGTTCAGGTCACGCTGGGTGTTCTCGATGACCTTGCAGGCTTCTGCCGCCTTGATACTGGAACAGCGATGCACGCCCGGCTTGACGATCTGTTCGTACAATGCCGCCACTTTATCCAGCGTTGCCGGCGTATCGCCCGAAACCACCTTGATCACATTAGTCAGCATGTGTTCGCGATCACCGGGGTTGATCCGCTCCGGCGAATAGCCGACAAAGAAATCCTGTTTCCACTTCAAGCCCGATTCGCGCTCCAGCACCGGGATGCACACCTCCTCGGTGGCGCCGGGATAGACCGTGGATTCATACACCACGATGGCGCCCTTCTTCATATTCTGACCGGTGACTTTGCTGGCTCCGATGAGCGGGTTGAAGTCCGGAATATGTGCCGTGTCGACCGGCGTGGGCACCGCAATGATGATGATATCGGCCTCAACCAGCACCTTCGGATCGGCCGAGTATTCGGCATGCACGGCAGCGCGCATTTCCTCATCCGGCAACTCGCGCGAAGGGTCAACCCCACGCTGGCAGGATTCAACCTTGGAATTGGCAATATCAAAACCGATGGTGCGGGAATGCTTGCCAAATTCGACAACCAACGGAAGGCCGACGTAACCCAGGCCGATAACAGCGACAGTAGTCATAAAATAAACCTCAAAACAAGAAATGTGGTTTGCGCACTAGGAAACGCTGAAATAATCCAAACCCGTCATTCCGGCGAAAGCCGGAATCCAGAAGAATCAACGAACTGGACCCCGGCTTTCGCCGGGGTGACGCCCCGAAGGAAGTCCTCCTGGGTGACGAATAAATCAGCGTTTCCCTAATAAATAATCTGGGTTCAAATCAATACCGTGCCAGTTCACTCGCCAGCACGTCAACAATCCGCTCGGCCGCCTTGCCATCCCAAAGATGCGGTCGGCGCCCCTGCTTGCCCTCACCGCGCAACACCCTGCGCGTTTGAGCAACGATGCGCGCCGGATCGGTACCCACCAGCACATTGGTACCTTCGTCAACGGTGATCGGGCGCTCGGTATTCTCGCGAATCGTGATGCACGGCACGCCCAGTGCAGTTGTTTCTTCCTGCAGACCTCCGCTGTCGGTAAGCACCACGGCCGCGTCTTTCCACAGATTGAGGAAGGCCATGTAAGCCTGCGGCCCGACCAGCGTGATGTTCGGCCCAAGATCGATGCCAAACTTTTCCAGATTGCCTCGCGTGCGTGGATGTACGGGGAAGATCAAAGGCAACTCAGCTGCGATTTCCTTCAGTGCCCCGCCAATGCGCGTCATCATCTCGGCGTTATCGACATTGCTCGGCCGGTGCAGCGTAATCACCCCGTAACGCCCGCCATTAGCCGTATGCGCGGCCTTGAAGGCGCTTGTTTCAAAGCCCGCTGTATCGGTGCGCGTCAGCTTCTCGGCTTGATAAAGCGCGTTATCAACCATTACGTGTCCGACATAATGAATCGCCGAATCGGCCTTGCCCTCGCGCTTCAAGTGTGCAACGCCACTCGGCTCGGTCACGAAGAACCAGTCCGAGATGCTATCCGTCACAAGGCGGTTGATTTCCTCCGGCATGGTCATGTCGCCACTGCGTAAACCGGCTTCGACGTGCGCCACTGGGATATTTAGTTTCTTGGCCACAATCGAGCAAGCCAGTGTCGAATTTACATCGCCGACAACCAGCACGGCATCGGGCCGTTCAACCTGGCAGAGTTCTTCAAACGCCACCATGATTTTCCCGGTTTGCTGCGCGTGGCTGCCGCCGCCTGCCGCCATGAAGAGATCGGGCTCGGGAATGCCCAACTCTTCGAAAAAGACATCGTTCATTTCCCGGTCGTAATGCTGGCCGGTGTGGATGATCTTGAAGGCCAGACCACCATGCGCCTGCAAGGCGCGAACAATGGGGGCGATCTTCATGAAATTAGGCCGCGCGCCGGCGACCAGGTAGATCGTTTTCATCACGCTGTTTCCATTGCAGCAGCAGGCCAGTACCTATCCACCAACTCTTTGGTATTGCGAATATTCCCCCGGCTCGACGCTCCGAACACAATCGCTTCGATATTCGGTTGCTGGCAGATCCACTCAATCGCCTCTTTCGGCGGGATGGCGCCGGAAGCAAACACCGACATGGCGATGGCGCGGAACTTCTTCTCGCGCAAGGCACGTTCATACGCCTCGAAACCACCGCACATACGAAAGCCAAGCTTATTGATGTTCGAGCAGACGATCGGGTTTTCGACGCCAACCGTTTCCAGCGCATCGAGCAACATCGGCATGTTCATGGTGATGAAGCCCGGCTCTGCGCCGTAGCGATTCTTCACATGGTCGGCAAAGATGCGGAATGCCTCGTTGAAACCCAAGCCGAGCAGCAGATCAACCACCACATTCTGAAGAAAAATAACCGGCGTGTTCAGCCCGGAAAACATTTTCATTTCTGCATCAACGAGCAGGGTTGTAATGCCTTCGATGTCTTTCTTGGCCAGCGACATACCACCCCGCATGGCTGCATTTAACAGGCCTTCGTCAGGCAGGAAACGTTTCAGCGTACCCAGAATGCCATCTTCGGTAACGGCATTGGCGTACTTGTGCGCGTAAGGCATGCACGGCATGAACTTGAAATTCGCGTAACGCGAGGGGTCGGCGCGCATGTGGTCGCACACCAGCGCAATGCGGTCGTGGGTGGTGCACATGAAACTCGTCACGCCTTCATCCATGGCGTTGTCGAGTACTTCGATCACCGCGCCGATGTCCTGAAAGCGCATCGCCTGGGCGCGCGCCTTTTCTTCAGACATGTGGTTCACCCCAAAAAACTGGTTGTCACCGAACAATAAACGATCCATTTGAAACTCCAATTTGAATTCAGATCACAAGCCGATACGCAGGCTGGCAGGGTTTAGTGGCGTCCGCCGAAAAACCCTTTTTTCTTTTTGGGGGCTACCGGCAGCGCTTCATCCGATGTCACCGAGGCGCCTTTCGCGGCGTCGGCAATCATCATCGAGATCACCTTGTCGGTCATCAACGCAGCATGGAAAGAATTGACGTTATCGTGTGCTCTCTTTTCCTCGATGCATTTGACGAAATAATCAAGTTGGGCCGAGTACTCCTCGCCACGCAGGTAAAACCACACCGGTTCCGTCAGATCCGTGGTGTAGCGGACATTCCAGCCCTGCTGGTAACCTGCGGGCAGGGATGCCGTATCGCGCAAATAAACCTGGCATTCCTGGCGATCGGCGGTGATGCGCCCGGCGGTACCCCAGATCGAAATTCGGGTGGTCATCTTGCGATAAGACTCATCACTCCAGTTCACCGAAATCTGCGCACTCTTGCCATCGGCAAAGAACAGGGAACCAAAAACCTCGTCGTCGGTTTCCTTCGAAAAAACGCTGTTCAATACCGTGCCGCCAACCCCTTGCGGCGCCCCAAAGTACCAGTTCACCAGATTGAGCGGATGCGCCGCATAGTCATACAGGCAGCCGCCGCCTTCAGTGCGTTGCGTACGCCAGGACGACCCCTTTGGCTTGAGCACCACCGGTCCATAGGCCTCGGCCAGCACGTGCGTCACCTTGCCGATGGCATCGCAATCCAGCAGGCGTTTGACCTCTTGAAATGCACCAACAAAGCGGTTGTGGTAACCCACTTGATTGACCAGCCCCTTCTCGGTTGCAAGGCGGGTGGCCAACTCACCGTCTTTGGTATCAAGGCAAAATGGCTTTTCACAAAATACGTGCAAGCCCTTGTCCAAAGCTGCTTTAACCATCATCGAGTGCATGTTCGACGGGGTGGCGATGATGATGGCGTCAAGTTCGACTTCGCGCAGCATCGCATCAAAATCGGTATAGGTACGAACACCGGTGTACTTGTTTAGAACATCCAGAACATAGCCGGTGGCATCACAAACCGCCTCAAGCTTCACACGTGGATGGGCATTGATCATGGCGTGGTGGGACAAACCCATTTTGCCAAGTCCGACAACTGCCAAACGAACCATTTTTTTCTCCAGAAAAGTAATTACTTGAAAACCGCCTTGATCGGCCTCAGCATGCCCGCCAGTGCGGCCTCAATGACAAAAATCAGCGACCACCAGTAGCGCCTGGCGCGCAGTTTTGGCTGGAGAATCAGGCGGAAAACCCATTCCAGACCAAGAGATCGTATCCACTTCGGTGCCCAGGGAATGGCGCCAGAGTGATAGTCAAACGAGGCCCCCACAGGAACCATCCATGGCGCATTGATGCGATCGAGGTGGTTTGCGACCCAGGCCTCCTGTTTGAGCAGGCCGAGTCCAACCCAAACAATGTCTGGCCGCGTGGCGTTGATTTTAGCAACAACAGATTCATCTTCCTCGGTTGACATTTCCCGAAACGGAGGGCAATAGGTGCCAACCACGTTCAACTCGGGGAACTGTTCTTTGAGCTTCGTTGCCATCAAATCGGCGACGCCTTCCTTGCCGCCATAGAAGAAGTGCCGCCAGCCACGGGCCTGCCCGTAATCACTGCAATCCAGTTGCAGGATGGGCCCGTTATACCGATTGATCTTGAGCCCCCAGAAGTACCCGGCTGCGATCACACCGACACCATCACACAAAGAGAACTCAGCACCCCGGATGTAGGCCATGTGTTCTGGCCTGCGCAAGGCGTGGTACATCGACTCGGTGTTCGTAATGCAAATAGAACCACCCGGACACTTTTCCTTGATACGACGGTCAATCTCCGCCAGGACATGCTCGTGGGAAACCATCGAAATCGGAATGCCCAGAATATATTTAATGTTGCTGGTTGCCATGGGTGCACTGATCATTTGTCGGGGTTGGCCAGGACGCCGACGACGCGCTCAATAAACCGCTCGAAAGACAACTCACCCCGAATCATCTGACGCCCGGCCTCGCCCATGGCTGACGCCACGGCGGAGTCGGACAGGACGTCGTTCAAACGGGCGGCCAATTCATCCGCGCTGCCTTCCTTGAGGCGATAACCGTTTCTGCCGTCGATCACGAGGTCGTCGGCACTGCCATCGGCGTAGCCGGAAACCACAGCCAACCCGTGAGCCATCGCCTCGTTGATCGCCAAACCCCCTGTCCCGGGCAACACAAACACATCCGCCGCGTCGAAGTAGGGGCCAACCCCATCGACGATTTGCCCCGTAGATACGAAATCACTTCGCTGACCGAACTTTTCCTTGATCGCCTTCAGGTGCGGCCCATCGCCGACCAGGAGGAATACGACGTCCTCGCGCTTGAGGATATCCAGAGCGTCAAACACCAACTCCAGACGCTTCTCTTCCAATACCGCCCCGACATAGAGAATTATTTTCCTGCCAGCAACGGCGGGCCAATGCTTTTCCACCAGTTTCCGTGCTTCAGCTCTGGGCATGCAGGCGATGACCGCCTCATTGATGGTGTTGTGCATGACTGTCACCTGGTCAGGCCGTGCGCCATGGGAAATCGCGTAATCTCTGGCGTTGGTGTGGTAGGCCAGATGGTGGTCGAAACGTGGCACAAATTTACTTAGAACCCATTTTTTTAGTCGGCCAGGATTAAATTCATAACCACACTGCCAAGCCACAAACTTGAACTTTAATTTTTTCTTTAATTGCCCTATTTGCCATTCTGACAAGGTGCCTGAATGACACATGGAAACTACCACTGCAGGTCGAATTTCAGAAATTATTTTGGCGATACCGTGTTGATACCGCAGCATAAAGCTACCGAGCGGACGCTCGGTTAGTTCGAACTCAACTTGATTTCTAACTACCATATTTTTCAGTGCTACACGCCCAGTCGTTGATTCCTTCTCTTTACCTGAAAGAAGAATTAATTCGAATCCATACAGCGGCAGTTCAGTATCAAGATGCCGAAAGAGTTCGCGGTGATAGTGCATTACACGATCAAATACAAAAATAATTTTTCGCAATTTAGAGCCCAGAAAAAATTGAGTATCTAGTCAGTCGGTCAATATGATTTGCTTGACTCACGACGCAGTTAACTTTAGACAGTCGCCTATATTTCATTTGCCGGATAAGCCCTGTTCAATTCGGGTTCGAATAACGGCCTTATTGATACTCTGCACCACATAGAAACCCGTTCTGGTACCACCCCCAACATTAGGCGCACTACCTACAAAAACCTGAAAATGGCCGGGCAGAGAGAACGTCAGTCGAAATGGCTTCCCTGCACACTCGATGTCATACGCCTTGGCGTCTTTGCTTTCATAGAATATGACATCCTTCCAGAATTCAAATCCGCCGGTCTCTGGTAGCCCTAAAGCAGGGGAGGTACCCGCAATTCGATTGACCGAAGATAAGACGCAGTTCAAATTCAGAACGATTCCCACAGACGAACTGGGGGTTTTTTGGGCGCCATCATTCACTGTCACCGTGTCCTCAAGGGCATCACCAAGAATTTCCAGCCGACGTTTGGCATGTACATTCCGCCTGTATTCGGGTTGCTCTGCCTCGACAGATATTCCCGGGTCGAAATTGATGAGAGTGCCCTTTTCCCAACCTTCCTGCCCCTTCCCTCCAACAGTTGGCACGTTCTGAGCAGCAACACGGCGAAAATACTTTTCCTGTAGCACGCTGCCATATCCGGCGGCTGACCCAGTGTCGTAACTTATTGGTACATCCCCATAATAGGCTTCAAAATTCAATGCTTCTTCTTGTGCGTGGTTGCTGGTACTTTGACCGAAATGAAAAAAAACCTGCCAATTTCCTTTTCGCAATACCGCCATTCTGCTCGCTTCAAGATTTCTGGAGCGCACTTCCGGCAAGCGGGTCGTATTGGAAACTTGAGGGACTGGATCGATTAGTGCCTCCCAGCTAGTCCCACGTTTTTTTTCTTCATCAAAGCCGATCATTGTCGGAAAAATCCGGCGAGCCATCAGAAACAGTGAGTTGTCTGGTGCCTTCATCCGATTGCCGTCACTTGGTGTAGGTGCGTAGCCGTCAGGGAAGCGCAGATACAACGGCATCAGCATCATGTTTTCCACAGCCAGCATCTGGGTAGTGAGGGTTTGCCATGCACGCTCATCACCACGGAAGGCCGTATGATGCAGGAGAGGCAAGAGGGCATAGACAATGTAGTTGCCATAAGCAATCGAACCCTCGACCCACAGGTAGTCCGAATTGATGCCTTGTGCAAGCAAGGCCAACAGGCCTTGCTCACCGTCCAGTGCTTGGTGCAATAGAGCAGCATCCTTCGTTTCGAGAGCAATAACAGCCATCGCTGCGCGTTGCCAAATGGAAATGTTGTTCAGTCCATGAAAAGAGAGCGCAAGGTTTTCTCCTATTGCGCCAAACAGCTTCTTGTTCCAGTTTTGCTTTCGCTCGTTTGACGAATAACTGTCAAGCAAGCGCGCCACTTCCGCGTAACGGACAACCAGGTTACTTTCATCCAGTGAGTTTTCGCCCAACCTTGCCAAACCGACCCGTTTTCGCAGCGGCCAATTCCGGTAACCGTTGGCATAAAAGTCAAGTTGTGTCGCCGCCCATTCCGCAAAGCGTCTCTCCCCGGTTAGCCTGTAGATACGCGCCGCTTCGACCATACGTTCGGCTTGGGCCCGGCGGAACAATGCAACCCAACCACCCAAAAGGCGGCTATTTGCCCCGTTTTTTTCCACCACCGGCGGTCGATCAGGAGACCATTCCAGTCGGCTCCCCGTGAATGCATCCGTGAATTCAAAACTTGGACCGGCCACCCACTCGAAATGGTCCTGGTACTTGGACATCCAACTGTCGATGAACGTCTTCCGCCCGCCAAGCCAGGTTCCCCAAGACGGGTTAGCTTTCACCGTGAGAACTGCTCCCTCCCAATTCTCAAGCGGCTTTCGATAGGGCTTCCCGTCAGCGCCAAAAATCTTTATTTCGCTGAACAAAAGCGTCGACTGGGCAAGCGGCGACATCGAGGTGCTGGCATGGCTCGGCACCACCAGTACAACGAGAAAGTACAGCAGGTACCGCAACGCGATCAGCCGGTCAGCGAGTGTGAAAGAAATGTTCAAAACCATCTACGCGACTCAAGTGCCATAGTTACCCCGCTTCGCCGGTACCGCCGAAATAACCTTTCCAGCATCTCCCGAGGCGCGCCGGGCAAATCTTAGTGCAGTAGCGCGAGAAATCGGGAACGAGACAAGTGCCAATGCCGAAAAACCGAGCGTGCCGGCACATCCACGTAAAGCCATGTAAATATAGGTGCCGAAGCCCCCGCGTTGAGCAGAGACTTTAACGAAGGTTTTGCCCCCAGCAAAAGAACGCCGAAGTATCCACGCCAGAGACGTACGTTCAACCGGAACTGATTCATAAACTGGCGCCTCGTCACACCAGTTGTAGCGGGCTCCCAAAGCCGCCAATCGGTTAAAAAAAGCCACATCTTCGCCACCCGAGAAGGCATAGGCGACGTCGAAACCAGGCCCGATCAGTTGCTGATTATTCTTGAGCAGGACGTTGCCGGTGCGTGATTGAATCCAATCGATAGGCGTGCCGGTTGGAAAGCGTGCCCTGTCAAATGATCCAGATTTGATGAGCCAATCCGGCGGAGCCGCATCGAACTGCGGAATTACTGGCCCGAAGACTGCGTCGCAATTGGAAGCAATCAGTGTTTCGTAAAGACGACAAATCCAGTCCGGGCTACACCATTCATCGTCATCGATAAAAGCGACAAAATCCCCCCGGGCTTCCTTCAGACATCGATTACGGGCAAACGATACGCCGCTCCGGGCTTCGATAAAGTAATTGATTGGCCACTGTGAAGTTTTGGCCGCCAGCAAGACCGGGGTCTGTGCGCTACCCTCGGCGTCGTTATCGACAACAACCAGTTCAAGAAGGCAACCTGGTGGCGAGGCAAGAACGCTTAGTGAATTCAGGGTGCGAACCACGCCTGCCTGCCGCCGGTATGTGCACAAACAGACCGATATGATCACGCGGCACATCCCACTGTCTTTTGTGAACTCATATGCCTAGCTTTCTCTTGCGGACAAGATAGCGGATGTAATGCTCGGTGTGTTTCATTGCCCCCCCTCCAGAATAATGAATTCGCCTTGAATAATCCTCGGCCATTGATGCCGCGAGGTTGGCCTGGCTAGCGCTCCCTTCGTGCCGACGGAATACGGAAAGAGCTTCCCTCAAGGCAAGTGGTGGATATTTGTTCCCAATTCGCAACCAAAAGTCGTAGTCCATGGCATAGCGGATGGACTCGTCGAAGCCGCCAAATTCGGCAAAGACTTCACGCCGGATAAAGGTAGCTGGATGGGGAATGAAATTACGTTTAAGGAGTTGTTTGTATGAATAACTTGGTGCCACATAAGACTCCGGGAAAAGTCCCCCCTCCACATCATTGACGATCCTTCCAAATAACCAGGCATTCGGATGTTGTGAAAAGTGGTATGCGACACGCTCCAGAACCCGGCTGTGCAGAAAGTAGTCGTCGGAATGCAAATGCACGATGAAATCACCTCGAGCTGCTGCTATACCAGCATTCATTGCCTTGGCAATACCGCCGGTAACTTCCGTCAGAATTCGAACTTCCGACCCGAGTGTCCTTAGGTAATCGAGGGTGCCGTCAGTAGAGGCACCATCAACAAAGATGTGTTCATAGTTACTGCAGGTTTGTGCTCTCACGGACGCTACGGTTTCTTTGATGAAAGGGAGGCTATTTCGTGTGCAGGTGACGATGCTAAATGTCGGCATTTTTATTCTCTCGTGTTTTTGCGCCTATACCTACTTGTGCATTGATTCTGGGAGGTGCGAATTCGGAGCATGAAGAATAATTGGATTGCTTTCTACGTTCCGTCTGCTCAATGCCAGGTGTTTTCTTCTCTCTCTAATTAACCCGAATGGTTTGTCCACTACGTAATAAATTAACAAAGACAAGGCGATTGTAATTGCGCACGCACAAAGCCCAAAGGTGATATTAAGTGGCCCC
>JAIFKU010000115.1 GCA_020049495.1 Accumulibacter sp. | reverse complement strand
GCGGCGAGTAGTTCATGATGTCGGCCGTCGGGCCGCTCAGCTGCAGGCCATTGCAGTCAACGAAGACCACCAGGTTGTCCAGCTTGTGATGTGAGGCCGCGGCGGCGGCTTCCCAATTCGACCCTTCGGCGAGTTCTCCGTCACCCATGACGACATAAACCCTAGCCACGCTCTTCTTGAGCTTGAGCCCCATGGCCATGCCCCCGGCGATCGAAAGTCCATGCCCGAGCGCCCCGGTGTTGGCTTCGACACCGGGCAGCTTCTGCATCACGGGATGTCCGGGCAGCGGCGATTTCAGCGAGCCGTAGGTATCGAGAATGGCTTCATCAAAGTAGCCGCGTTGCCTGAGCGCCGCGTAGAGCGCCATGCACTTGTGCCCCGCGGACAGGACCAGGCGATCCCGGTCAGGCCAGGCCGGCGTCGCCGGATCGATGCGCAAAATGGAAAAATAGTGCGCGGCCATGATATCGGCACAGGACATCGCGCCGCCGACGTGTCCGGCACCGCCGGCACGCACCATGCGCAGGATGTCCTGCCTGATCCGTATGGCAGCCGCCTGGAGGGTTGCCGTTTCTTCAGGTTTCAGCACGGTCATGATCCCTTTCCTGACAACAGCGACTGGTCCATGTCGCGGATGCGCTGGACCTTGGGTTCGGAAGGGCCTCCCGGGGCGTACTCGCTCCTCATCCAGGTGGTGACGAGCTCCTTCGCCAGGGCAGGTCCGGTCACGAGGGAGCCAAGGGTAATGATGTTGGCGTTATTGCTCTTGCTCGCCCGCTCAGCCGAATACGTATCCGAGACGAGCGCGGCGTACGCGCCCGGAACCTTGTTCGCCGCGATGCTCATCCCGATACCGGTGCCACAGATGAGTATCCCTCGCTTGTGCTTTCCCGCCACGACCGCCTGGCAGACCTCGATCGCCACGTTCGCGTAGATCGGATCAACGCTCCCGTAGTCTGCGCAGGAATATCCAAGCTCAGCAAGATGGGCCTTGATAATGTTCTTCAGATCCGCCGCGTTCGGATCGCATCCGATGGCAACATCGTTCATCTTTTCACCTCATTCTCTTTCACTCTGATTAAACCGTCACACCGGCGAAAGCCGGTGTCCAGTTCGTAAATTCCTCTGGATTCCGGCGTTCGCCGGAATGACGAGCATTCACTTATTCAGTTTCTCCTTAGCGGATAACTCTGACGCTCTCGCCCTTCATGACCTTCTCCGCTTCCTCACGGTAGGCCCAGTTCCAGTCACCGAGGAAGCCATGGCACAGCGCCGAGTACGCGGCGGAGAAGTCGATCATGTATTGCGGCTCCTTGCCTGTCATCATGCAATAGATGAGTCCCGAGGCGAAGCTGTCGCCGCCGCCCGTCCTGTCGATTATTTCCAGGTTTTCGTACTTTCTCGACTGATAGAACTCGCCCTTGTAGAGCATGACGGTTTGCCAGTCGTTGAGCAGCCCGGTCTTGGCATCGCGCAGCGTGGTGCCGACGACGCTGACATTCGGATAGGCCGCGATGGCTTTCTCGGCAACGCTGCGGTAGCTCAAGGGATCGATCTTGGAGTAGCCTTTGCCGGTCTCGGCGTGGATTCCCAGCATCTTCTCGAAATCCTCTTCGTTGCCGATCAGGACGTCGACGTAGGGAACGACCTTCTTCATCGTTGCCTGCGCCTTTTCGGGCGTCCACATCGTCGATCTGAAGTTGAGGTCGAAGCTGGTGGTAACGCCCAGTTCCTTGGCCGTCCGCAGCGAGTCGATGACACTTTCGATCACCTCATCCGAGATCGCCGTCGAGATGCCCGTGGTGTGATACCAGCGCGTCTTCGCCATGATGGCTTTCCAGTCGAACTCGGACGACTTCGAGGTGCTGATTACCGAATGACCTCTATCGTAGAGTTGCCGGTTCGGGCGCGGACCGACGCCGACTTCGACGAAGCACAGGCCATTGCGCTCGCGTCCGACGCCATCGTATTTGGTCAGCTTGACCATGCTCATGTCGACGCCGTGCTCACGGCCTTTGTTGATCACGTATTTTCCGGACCAGGTATCGACGAGCTTGGAGACCCAGGCCGTCTTGAGCCCGAGCCGCGAGGTATTGACCGAGACATTCAATTCACCCGCCGCGATGGCCAGCGTGAACTCACTCGACTGCTCGAGCCGGGCATTGTTCAAAGGACTGAAGCGAACCATCGCCTCACCAAAAGTTATAACATCAAATTCCTTATCCATTGCGAAATCCTTTTCTTTGTTGCGTTGATAATGGGTCGTCAGTCCGTTGCCTAAGACCGACCCAGCTCTTTCTTGTTGAAGATGTACTTGGGTTCCTTGCCTTGCGCGAAGTCGAGAACTGCGGTCGCCGCTTCGATCGCCACTTTCATCTCGCACTCGCGCGTTAGCGCCGCCGAATGCGGCGTCATCAGCACGCTGTCGAGCTTGAACAGGAGACTGGGGTTGGCCGCGCTGGGCGGTTCATCCTCAAGGACGTCGACACCGGCGCCGGCGATCGCCTTGCTTTCGAGCGCCTGCGCGAGCGCCGCCTCGTCGATGATTTCACCGCGCGCCGTGTTGATGATGTACGCCGTCTTCTTCATCAGGGTGAGGCGTCGGGCATCGACGAGGTGATGCGTCTCATCCATGTACGGGACGTGGATCGAAACGAAGTCCGATGCCTTGAAAATCTCGTCGAGGTCGGCACACATCGTGATTCCCTCCGCCGATTTGACGAAGGGGTCGTAAGCGATCACCTTCATGCCGAAAGCCAGACGGCATTTCTTCGCGACTTCGAGGCCGATGCGGCCCAGGCCGACGAGCCCCAGCGTCTTGCCGTCGAGGTCTACGGTCGAATTCGAGTTCCGGGCTTTCCACGCGCACGCGCGCACCGCCTTGTCCATGACGGTGAGCTGCTTGGCGACGCCGAGCATCAGGGCCAGCGTCTGCTCGGCAACCGAGACGGCGTTGATCCCCGGCGTATTGCAGACCATGATGCCGCGCTCGGTCGCGGCAGCGACATCGACGTTGTCGACGCCCACCCCGGTGCGCGAGATGATCTTGCATTTTCCGGCAGCAGCGATCAGTTCGCGCGTGAAGCCGATGTTGGTGCGCAGGATTGCGCCGTCAACGTCGGCGACCATTTTTTTCGCCGTTTCCATAGTCGAATCCGGGAGAACGACCAGGTCGACTTTTCCCTTGAGGAGCGCCATCGCCTCCGGATGAATCTCCTTCGACAGAAGGATCTTTTTCATACCAGACCTTCCTTCTGCAGGACGGCCTTCAATTCGGCCTTCTGCACGTCGCCGAGCGGCGGTACCGGAAGTCGCGGATTACCACCGAAATAGCCGAGGGCATCCATGGCCGCCTTGACGCCGGCGATTCCAGCTTTGCCGGCGGCGTTGCTGCTCAGTGCTCGCGCGTAAACGTCCATCTTCGCGGCCTCGTCACGTTTTCCGGCAAGGTACAGGTTGTGCAGGTCGCAGCAGATCTTCGGCAGATAGTTCGCAATGGACAGGACGCCGCCGATGGCCCCGACTTCAAGTCCCTTGAAGAACTTTTCGATGGTACCGGCGAGAATATAGAAATCCGAACCCTGGGGCACCGCCTTGGTGTAGATGGAAATATCTTCCGAAGAGGTATCCTTCATGCCCGCGATGTTCGGATGCGACGCGACGGTCGTGATCAATTTAGGCGACAGCAGGAGTCCCTGCGCAAATTTCGGCGCGTTGTACAGAATGATCGGGATCGGCGACTTGTCCGCGACGTAGGTGTAATACTGGGCAAGTACATCGTCCGTCATGACATTGACGAAATAGCTGGGCGGCAGAATCGTTGCGAATTCCACGCCAAGATCAGCGACTTTCTTGGTGAACTCGATGGTGGTCTTGGCGGACTCCCGGCAAACGCCGGCCATCAGGACCTTGTCCTTGCCCTTGGATTTGCGGTAGACATCTACCACTTTCAACGACTCCTCGTCCGTAAGGCTCTTGAATTCTCCGTTGCTGCCGAGCGGGAAATAGCCGGCTATGCCCGTTTGCTCGTACTTCTCGATATTCGCGCGGATCTTGTCGTACGCCACTTCCTCGTTGATGAAGCAGGTCATGTTGGGGGGGAAGATACCGGACAGTTTTTCGCGATAGCTGCTAGTCATATGATTTCTCCTTGATTGAAATTTGCTTGGTTTGGCTTTTTGATCTTATGGATCTTACGGTAGGGACACCTGATCCGCAGCGGGAAGATCCATCTTTCCGCTGCGTTTCTCTTACTTCGCGCCGTTTGCTGCGTTCATGAAGCGGCGCTGATACGAAACAACCTGATTGCAACTGGTGAATTTGGCCAGATAATCGGGCTGCGCCGTGATCACCAGACGGTCGAGCACATCGGCAAATTCCGGGTCGGTCAGCAAACGATCGATATCAGGATAATTGTAATCCCCTTCCATGCTGCAGACGATCAGCCGCGTGTCCGGCAGGTTGGTGGCCTTGAGCATGCGCAGGTTGTGCCGGATGCCGTCCAGGCCATCGCACCGGCCCGGGCCATCGGCCTGTCGATATTCGAGGATGCGCTCGCCCATCTTCTTTACCTGGAACAGGTCAAAATCTTTTTCTTCGGCCGACAGGTAGTCCTTGTCGATCAGCACAGTCCTCAAGTCGGCGAGGAATGCGGGGTCGTTGGTCACGCTGTATTGCGCCAGACAGCGCTTGATCAGGGCGGTCTGCGATTCGCGATGGCGGATGAAGCTGTTGATGAAGTAGGGCTTGGCCTGCAGGGCCATCGCCGTCTGGTAGGGTTCGAACATGAGCGTGAAGTTGACGCGATAGCCGTGCTCGCGCATCAGGACGGCGAGTTGATGCCCGCGCAGCAGGTCTGCCGTCGGCCCCTGGTCGTAACGGCGGTGGAACTTCTTGTCGCCCGACAGGAGTTCATTGACGTTCCCGGCATTGACGGACCCGGTATGCGGTACCTTGATGACCACCCGGTACGGGGAGAGCATCTCGCTGAATTTGGCGGCTTCGTCCAGTAGCTTCTGGATGTCTGAGTCGAAGGGGTTGTTGAGTTCGACGCTGATGTCGCAGCCCGGCCCGAGGACCTTGCCGATCTCGAGCATGACTTCGTCGCGCGTCTTGAATTGACCGCCGATGTTGGCCTTCGGATTGTTGATGAAGAGGTCGTAAATGATTCCCGGATTGCACGTCAGGTTGCCGAGCAGGTCCTTGATCGGCGCAACTTCATAGGGATTCGCGCTATCGGCGGAGAAGAGGAAATCCGTCGGCCGCTTCTGGCCGTTTTTGTCGTAGGAGATGTCCCGGATCAGATCGACCTGGACAAGTCCGTCGCTCTTGACTACGAAGCCGAGCCGGAATCCCGCCGGGGTCTCCTTGGCCGGCGCCTTGAAATAATCGATCACTTCGCGGAAATTCGGGGTGACGCCGATCCATTTCGCGATCGAGGATACCTCCTTGTAGGCTGTCAACTGGAGGGGGAAATCGAGTACCCGCGCCAGGTAGATGGCGTCGTCCTGAACCGCTTTCGGGCCCGTGCCGCTCGCGGCGATCACGCTGCCGATCGTTGCGCGCGGGGTCATGTCAAGGGAATTGAATCGACCGAGACGGTCGTTGCCGGGGGTCAGACCCGTTGCTGAACGATACTGGCCAAGATCTATTCCGTAATTATTCTGGGTGATGTCCATTGTATTTACTCCTCAAGCCAACTGAATATCATGATTGAAACAGGGTTTTGATATAGGCATGATAGACAGCAAGCTCATCTATGTATAATTGTTAATTATTATGAATTGATCTCAATTCAGATATTGATTCCTAGCCTCAAAGCCCCCGCCCCGGCGGAAGAATCCAGCCGGCAGATTCCGTCGACCCGCTTCAGTCCGCCATTCGTTTTGCTGCCCCATCCCTTACTTGAAAAGCTCGGGATCCATGGTCTTGAGACCCGGATCGACGATGGGCCGGAAGTCCATGTGCGCCAGCACATCCTTCTCTACATCCAGGCCCGGCGCGATTTCCGTCAGGTGCAGGCCGTCTTCCTTAAGGCAGAATACCGCCCGTTCGGTGATGTAGAGAACCGGTTGTCCGCTGCGCTGGGCGTATTTGGCACTGAAAGTGATCTGATTGACCTTGCTCACGAACTTGTGCATCTTGCCTTCGCTTTCGATAGTGAGCTTTCCGTCGCCCACGTGGCAGGCGAAGCCCTTGGCCGTGAACGTGCCGCAGAAGACGACTTTCTTGGCATTTTGGGTGATGTTGATGAAGCCCCCGCAACCGGCGAGCATGCCGCCGACCTTGCTGGAATTCACATCGCCCTCGCGGTCGGTTTCGGCCATGCCGAGGAAGGCCACATCGAGTCCGCCGCTGTCGTAGAAGGCGAACTGGGCGTCCATTGCTACGATGGCTTCCGGGTTGTAGGCCACCCCGAAGGTGACCCCGCCGACCGGAGTACCCCCCACCGCGCCCTGTTCGACGGTCAGGGTGAAGTCATCGATGAAGCCTTCTTCGGTCGCCACCGCGGCCACGCCGGAAGGCTGGCCGACGCCCAGATTGACTACCGCGCCCTTGAATATTTCCTTGGCCGCGCGCCGTGCAATGACTTTGCGTTCATCGAGCGGTATCGGCGGAATGCTGGTCATCGGAACCTTGATATGCCCGCAGTAGGACGGATTGTAGACATCCAGACACGTCTGCCTCTGCTCGGGATCGACCACGACATAATCGACGCAGATCCCGGGAATCCGCACCAGGTGGGGATCGAGGGATTTTGCCTCGGCCAGGTATTTGACCTGGGCGATGACCACGCCGCCCGAAGCTCTGACGGCCTGGGCGATCGAGATGCCCTCGAGGAATGCTCCTTCCTCTTCGGATGAGATATTACCGCGCATGTCCGCGGTAGTGCCCCGGATGAAACCCACGTCGAACTTGAAGCGGGGCCAGAAAAGCCACTCCTCGCCTTCGAGTTCGATGACCTTGACCAGGTCTTCGGTAGTGACTTCGTTCATCTTCCCGCCTTCGATGCGCGGGTCGATGTAGGTATCTAGACCGACCTTGGTGATCACACCCGGAGTACGGGCCGCCACGGCGCGGTACATGTGCGACAGAACCCCTTGTGGGAAGTTGTAGGCCTCGACTTTGTTTTCCTGGACGAGCTTGCCCATTGCCGGGGCCATGCCCAGATGCCCGGCGATATCGCGCTTGACCAGCCCTTCCATGGCCAGATAGTCCAAGCCGATTTCTTTCTTGTCGCCGAGCCCCGTGGAGTGCACCACGGTGATGCCGCGCGGCGAACCGTCCTGCCGGAAGCGCTCGCCCAGGGCCTTGATAATTTTTGAGGGCTCACCCACCCCGCCCCCGGAACCCTGAATGACCAGACAGCAAGCATCCTTGACAAAGGCCGCCGCCTCGGCGGCCGTGATGATTCCTTTCATATCGACAACCTTATTAAAATGATTCGGCATGAGCCGCTTGGGCATTTTGGAGCCAAAGCAGTGATGAATACGGAATAGTCTGTTCCTAACAAGACTGCGAATTGTATCGGAACGTTCCAGTTTCTAATCATACTGCCTTAAGTATTGCAAACATATGGGGATTGATTTCGCAAGGTGGCGCTATGTTAGTGATACTCGATTTGAGATCAATTCATATGAAATGACAATTTTGTATAATGAAGAGATCCTATATATGATTTCCACCCATGGCCTTATGCATTGATGCCTAAGGATGCGTTGAAAGAGGAGCGACTGAAATGGATGACTTTTCCGGACAGGTCGTGCTGGTCACCGGCGGAAGCAAGGGGATCGGACGATCAACGGTGCACAAGTTTTGCGAGCGAGGTGCTCGCTGCGTCGTCGTGAGCAGGCATATCGATGAATGCGAGGAGTATGTGCGCGAGCTGACGCGCGAGGGTTGGGCTGCGGAGGCGGAGGCCGCTGACATCGGGAAAATCGACGACATCAAGAAAATGGTCTCATCAGTCGTAGCCAGAAATGGAAAAATTGATGTATTGGTCAACTCGGCAGCCGTCAATATAAGAAAGCAGGCCATTGACTATACGGAAGATGACTGGAACTATATCGAAGGAATAAATCTCAAGGGCCTGTTTTTCTGTTGTGTTGAGGTTGGAAAGGTGATGCTCGCCCAGGGTCATGGCGCGGTCGTCAATCTCGCCTCGCTACAGAGCCACATTGTTCTCCAGGAACGCTGTATCTACGCGGCGACAAAGGGCGGGGTTTGTCAGATCACCAAGGGCCTGGCAAACGAATGGGCCAAAGGTGGCATTCGCGTCAACTCGATCTCGCCGGGGTTCGTGTCGACCCCGATGGTAAAACCCGTGCTTGACAACCCGTACTGGCGGAATTTGATCGACTCGCGGACCCCCATGGGGCGCGCCGGCACGCCGGAGGAAATTGCCGACCTCATCCTGTTCCTGGCCTCCTCGTCTGCCGCTTACATCACGGGTACGGATGTGGCCATCGACGGTGGTTGGCTGGCAACCTGACCGGCCGGAGCGAAGAAGTCCGCCGGGGTAACGCTGATATTGGCGGGAACTCCCGGTCGCCAATTCAGGTCGGATTAAATCAAGCAAAGCCGGCAAGGCATGGGAAAATGATGCTCATGCGTATGAGTTTTCGTTGGCCTGGCAAAACTATTGAATTGGATGGATGACGATCATGTATATGAATTTTCGCTGGTTTGGCAAGAATGATGATTGCATTCCACTCCCCTATGTTGCGCAGATACCCGTCGTCAAGAGCGTCGTGACGTCGCTGCTGGACATTCCCATTGGCGACGTATGGCCCTTGGAACGGATCATGGCGGTAAAGCGTGAAATTGAAGATTGCGGCCTGCGTTTCGATACGGTCGAAAGTCTTAACGTTCACGAAGATATCAAACTGGGTGCGCCAACTCGCGACGGATATATCGAAAATTACAGGGTGACACTGCGCAACCTGTCTCAGGCCGGCGTCAAGGTGGTCTGTTACAACTTCATGCCGGTATTTGACTATATAAGAACGGATGCGGCAAAGGAGTTGCCCGATGGTTCGACCGCCATGTATTTCGATGACGCCATACTGCGTGGGCTCACGCCGGACAGCCTGATGGCCGAGATGGAAAAGGGCTCCAACGGATTTACCCTGCCGGGCTGGGAACGTTCCCGCATGGGAGAAATAAGGACTCTGTTTGAAGCCTACAGGACCATAAACGAGGAAATGCTGTTTGACACGCTCGGGTATTTCTTGCGCGCCATTATTCCCGTGGCGGCCGAGTGCGATATCAAAATGGCCATTCATCCCGATGATCCGCCATGGTCCATTTTCGGCCTTCCGCGCATATTGACCTGCCGTAAAAACCTCGATCGCCTGATTGGTCTGGTCGATAGTCCGTACAACGGACTGACCTTGTGCAGCGGGTCGCTGGGCGCCGATCCGGGTAATGATGTGCCGAGTCTGGTTCACCATTTTGGCAAAATGGGGCGAATACACTTTGCTCACGTGCGCAATATCAAAATCAGCGGCACGCGGACATTACAGGAAACGGCCCATCAGCCGGAATGCGGTTCGCTCGATATCTGCGCGATCATGAAAGCCTATCATGACATCGGTTTCGAAGGCCCGATGCGGCCGGACCACGGCCGCATGATCTGGGGAGAAAAAGGACGGCCAGGCTACGGTCTGTATGATCGCGCGTTGGGTGCCGTCTATCTTCAAGGTTTGTGGGATGCCATGGAACGGGCAAGTTGCTGAAGCCATCGCCGCCGCGCGAGGGGACGCCAGTGCTCCTCAACAAGCAATGTTATTGGTTATACTTGATTTGAGATCAGTTCATAGGAATTAACAATTATGCTTAATTGAGCAATCCTAGATATGATTTCTATCCTTGGCGTTATTTTTTGATGCTCGAACCAGTGTCTTATAGGGGTCGGTGAGATGAGTTTTATTCAGGACTTTGTGCGGGGTGTCCCATTACCACGAATGGCCAGGATCCGGCAGACCTTTGTTGCCCCCGAAGTCGTCGATCTGGTCGGAGCCTTGATCGAAGAACTGTCCAAGCCAGGCGTGACGGACACGATCAAGCCAGGGATGCGGATCGCCATCGGTGTTGGCAGTCGGGGTGTCGCGGAGATTCCGACGCTGGTTCGCGTGACTGTGGAGGAGATCAAAAAGCGGGGCGGCAAGCCGTTCATCGTTCCGTCAATGGGTAGCCATGGCGGCGCCACCGCCGAAGGACAACGCGATGTTCTGGCGAATCTGGGGGTCACTGAAGCTTCGGCCGGCTGCGAGATCCTGGCCTCGATGGAGGTGGTCGAGGTTGGCCGCCTGGACAATGGCCTGCCCGTCTATATTGACAAATTCGCCCACGCCGCCGACGGCATCGTGGTGATCAACCGGGTCAAGCCGCACACCTGCTTCCGCGGGCCCAGTGAAAGCGGCCTGGTGAAGATGATCACCATTGGCCTCGGCAAGCAAAAAGGTGCCGAGTCCTGTCACGCCTACAGCTTCAAACACATGGCCGAGCATATTCTGTTGATGTCGGAGATATTGCTGGCGCGCACGCCTATTCTCTTTGGTGTGGCTACGGTGGAAAACGCCTATGACCGGATCGCCAAGGTCGTCGCCGTGCCGGCCAGGGAACTGGTGGAAACCGACAAGAACCTGCTGGTCATGGCCAAGGCGTGCATGCCGAAATTAATGTTCGACCAATTTGACGTCCTGATCGTCGACCAGCTCGGCAAGAATGTTTCGGGTGACGGCATGGACCCCAACATCACCGGGCGATTTTCATCGCCTTATGCATCGGGTGGCCCCGATATCGCCCAGATCGTGGTGCTTGATTTGACCGAACAGACCCACGGCAACGCCAGCGGCATGGGAGCGGCTGATTTCATCACGCGCAAGATGGCCGACAAGATCAATTTTCCGATGACTTACGCCAACGGCCTGACTGCGGCCCTGCCTTGTGTCGCTCGCATGCCCATAGTACTCGATGACGACCGCGAGGCGATCCTCGCTGCAGTGAAGGTATGCTATGCCCGTGACCTTGCCCAGGCTCGCGTCGTGCGCATAAAGGACACCATGCATATGAGCGAGATGTTCATCTCGGAATCCATGCTTCCGGAAGCCCGGGCCAATTCCGCGATCGAGATTCTCTCGCCGCCGGCTGAAATGATGTTCGACCCCCGTGGGAATCTGATTTAGCGGAGAATAGAACCTGGTAGAGAGTCACGTCATCAACAAGTAACAACAGGAAGAAAGGCGCGTAAATGAAAGTATTGATATTGGGCGGGACCGGCGTTATCAGCCGTGAAATCGTTCGGCAACTGTTGGTCAAAGGGCACGAAGTCACGGTTTTCAATCGCGGCAGCAAAGCGCTGCCTTTTGCCAAGGACGTCGAGAAGCTTGTAGGTGACCGCTCGCGCCGCGACGAATTCGAAGCGGCGATGCAGCGCACGCGTTATGACGTTGTAATCGACATGATCTGCTTTACCGCCGACGACGCGCGCTCGACGGTGCGTGCCTTCGGCGGCAATGCCGGGCACATCATCGTGACCTCGAGCATCGCCGCTTACAAGCGACCCTACCGTAGCGTCCCGACGGTCGAAGCCATGGAAGCGATGTGGGACGACCCGGTATTCCCTTACGCCTTCAACAAAGCGGAAATGGAGAAACCGCTGTGGCAATCGATCAAGCAGGACAAATTGCCCATCACCATCGTCAGACCTTCGCTGACCTACGGTCCGGGAGCGGTGAACATCGGCGTCCTGCGCCAGAACTACGGCATCGTCGACCGTATCCGTCGCGGCAAGTCGCTGGTGATGTTCGGTGACGGCAGCACGTCGTGGACATGGACCTTCGTGCCGGATCTGGCCAAAGGCTATGTGGCCATTGCCGGCAACGCCAAGACTTTCGGCGAGGACTATCACGTGACCAGCGAAGAGCGCTGCATCTGGGACGATCTCTATCTCGAGTTCGGGCGACTGGTCGGCAAGGCGCCGAAGATCATTCATATTCCCTCGGAACTGTTGTACAGCGCGGCGCCCAATCTCTGCTCGCATCTTTACTTCGAGAAGACCTTTGCCGGTCTGTTCGATAACTCCAAGCTGCGCAGCGCAGTTCCTGACTTCAAGGCCGACATCTCGCTGCACGAAGGCCTTAAGTCCATCCTCGCCTGGTACGAAGCCGAAGCCCATACGATCGATCCTGAGAAGGATGCGCTCGAAGATCGCCTGGTCGCGCTTTATGACGACTTCGCTGGGAAAATGAAGAATCTTTATGTGAAATAGGAGAGCATTATGCTCGACCTGAGTGCTTGGTGAACAAGACCTCAAATTTGGCTTTATACGGCAACAACCAAACAATGAAAGGTTATACAAATGGATGATTTGAAAGGCAAGGTCGTTCTCGTCACGGGGGCTTCAACCGGCATCGGCGCTGGCGTTGCAAAGGCATTGGGGGCACTCGGCAGCAAGGTGGTGGTGCATTACAACAGTTCCAGGGACGCCGCGATGGCCGTAGCGCAGGCGGTGGAAGCGAGCGGAGGCGAGGCCCTGGTCGTGCAGGGCGACCTGCATCAGACCGCTGAATGCGAGCGTGTGGTGAAGGAGACCGTGGAACGCTTCAAGCACATCGACATATTGATCAACAACGCGGGTGCGCTGGTCCGTCGCATGCCGATCGTCGAAATCACCGATGAACTCTTCGACGACATCGTCGACCTCAACGTGCGCTCGATGATGATGTGCACCAAGTACGCTGTGCCCCACATGATCAACGGCGGTAGCATCATCAACCTGACCAGCATTGCTGCAGGCACGGGCGGTGGTCCGGGCGCATCTCTGTATGCCGGCTCCAAGGGCTTTGTCAGCACCGTGACCAAGGGGCTGGCCAAGGAACTCGTGGGTAAGAGCATTCGCGTCAACGCCGTATCGCCCGGTGTGGTGACAACGCCCTTCCACGAAAAATTCTCGACCGCGGAACAACTCGAATCCATGCGTCTGACGATCCCCATGCGCAGGCTGGGCACCGTCGACGAATGTGTGGGCGCCTTCCTTTACCTTGCCTCGGAAAAGCTGTCCGGCTATGTGACCGGACAGATCATCGAAGTCAATGGCGGGCAATACATGCCTTAAGGCACGTCGTCGATCCGTTCTCAAGATGATAAAACCCTTTGTCCTAAGGCACGGCACGCAGTGCAACTGAATAAACCTAAAAAACTGAGTTACCGCTGATCCAATTCGCCGAAATGGCGGCAGACTATGGGTTTGCGGTTACGTTGAGGAGTCACCCGATGGGT
>JAIFKU010000148.1 GCA_020049495.1 Accumulibacter sp. | reverse complement strand
TCGTTGTCGTGCAGGGCGGAGAGCAGGGCAGTTCCCTTGCCGACGACCTTGTACAGCATCTCGAAGAAAACCTGCGACACGGCCCCGCTTTGTGCCGGCGTATGCGTGCCGATGTCGAAAACGGCGAAGGGGCGGCGCAGCAGCGGATCAATGGTGCTGTTGATGCCGACCATGACGAACTGGCCGGGCGTGGCCACGGCGAACTCGCGCGGCGCGGTCAGGCGGATGCGCCAGTAACCGGGCGAGATCTCCACATTGGACAGGATCATTGAGGTGAACTGCATGAACATTCTCCGTATGGATTTTGTTATCAGAAGTGCATCGTTGATGCCTTCCGCTGCTTAACTCTGGTAGTCAGTCATGTTGAAGCGAGAGTATTGAGAAAGCCCATTCCTGCTGCCCTCACCGCGCTGCCGCGCACCCTCTCCCGCGGGAGAGGGCTGGGGCGTTGTTCAGGTTTTATTCATACTGAGATTTCATGTCTGCTACCGACTAGAATTCATGCACCCGAAGCTGGTACTCGCTGGCCACTTCGCCCAGCAGAGCCAGACGTTTGGCGGCATCCGCAGCCAGCGCCTGGTTGATCTTTCGGTTGAAGCCGACGAGAACCGCTTTCGCCTGGTCGGAAAACTCTCCCGAGACTCCCTGGTCTTCATACTGGGTGACATACGAATGCGCCGCGACACCGATCACGAAATACAGTCCGGCGTTTTCGGCATCTTCGCTCATCAGTTCAAAGGCGTCCTTTGAGAGGCGCTTGAAGTCGTCGGTTCCGGCTCCGGATTGTTCGAACCGGTTTGCAGCGTCCTGAAAATTCATGATAGTCCTTTCGTTTCTGTTTTGACGGAGGATTTTCCTCCGTGGTCGTGTGACCAGCCAACCGGGTCGGCGAGGAAAGTCTCCAGTTCCGCGAGTTCGCGCGCCTGGAATGTCGAACCCTCGCGCGCGACCTGGAGGATGTCCTGCCACGTGGCCAGTGAATGCACGGTCACGCCCATAGTATCAAGCACGGTTTTCGTCGGGAAGGTGCCGTAGTCAAAAATCACGAAAGCATCCTTGACCACCAGGCCCGCCTCGGTGATGGCCCGGCAGCAATTGCCGATCGAATGGCCCCCGGACATCAGATCGTCCACCAGCAGCACAGGATCTCCGGGATGAATGACGCCAACGACCTGCCGGCCAGGCCCCAGGCCTTTCCGCTGCTTGCGCACGTATTGCATGGGCAGTTCGAGTTTGTCGGCGATCCATGCGGCCAGTGCGATGCCGCTGGCCTCGGCGCCGGCGACCGATGAGATTTCGTCAAGGCAGTGGCGCCGGCGCAGGAGCTCGAGCGCGTATTGAACGAGTTTGCGCCGGATGTCGGGAAACGAAATCAGCCGGCGACATTCCATGTAAACCGGACTCGCCCAGCCGGAAGGCAGGCGGAACGGTTCGTCGGTATGGACCTCGATGCAACCCGCGGAGAGTAGGGAGCGTGCGACGTCCCTGGCCATGTTGGGGTCGGTGGGAGAAAAGCCTGTGTTCACGGGTGGCCTCCGAAAATTAGGGTGTTCATGTCAGCGGATTCGATCCAGCAGTTTTCTCAGATGCATCGCGCCATCCTTGCCTTTGTACGCGGTTTTCCATAACCGGTCGATCATTTCTTCATATAGTTTCACCGGTTCGGGCGAGGCGGTCACCGTGGCAATTCCGTTGCGCACGCTGGGCAGTTCGCCAAAGCGGAACGGGCTCACGGCTAGCAGCGATTTATTGGGGCCGACGAATACCTGGAAGGTCGTGGCCGGCATGGCATCGTCCACCAGGGCGATCTGCACGTGCATCGGTTCGTTCTCCATCAGCTCGGCGATGTGCAGCACCTCGCGTCGGGCAGCCTGAAGACGCTGCTGCCGTACCGATTCGCTGAGGTTCATACTGCCTACCAGACCGGTATGCAGGAAGCGCTCAAGTTCGCGCAGTCCGATCAGGCTGACAATGTTGGGACGCCGACTGGCGAAAGAATTCTTGCGTTCCTGCAGGATGTTCAGCAGGGCATCGACTTCGGCAGCGAGCGAACTGTTGCCGGTGTCCCCGGCCGGGTCCGTCGTCTGCGGCATTGACTCGAGCAGCATGGCGCGCAGGTAATGAAGGTAGTCGTCCGACGCCAGCAGCAGCGAGATCGGCTCGAAGTGGGCAATGATCCGGTCTGCGCCTTGTTCGACCTGGCGCATGCGTTCGAGGAAACCCAGCGCCGTGGAGTAGTACTCGACTTCGACGCCGAGCAGGGAAGCCATCGAAGTACCGAGCAGTTGCGCCAGCCGTTCGACGGTCTCGATCTTGACGATTTTGCCTTGCTCCATGCGATACACCACCGCACGCGATACCCCCAGTTGTTCGGCGATGTCCTCGGCCAGCAGGGACGCGCCGATCCGGTAGGCCCGGAGGCGATTGCCCAACTCATCGAAGTTGATCGATGAGGTAAAGGTGTGGGCCTGCTGCGCTGTGTCGGTGTTGACTCTTGGCATGGAAGAATGACTATTCACAAATTCCGTTGGCGGTCAGGGCACTCGGTCACTGCCCTCACCGCGCTGCCGCGCACCCTCTCCCGCGGGAGAGGGCTGGGGTGAGGGCTGTTTTTCAAGTTGACTATTTGCGTATGCATCGGATACCTGCTCATGACAGCTCCCGGATCGTTTCATGCAATACCTGGACGCCGAGCATGAAGTCATCCATTTCCATCGCTTCCTCCGGGTTGTGCGAGCCGTTCTGGTTGCGGATGAAGAGCATGCCGCTCGGGATGCCGGCGTTGGCGAACAACGAGGCATCGTGCCCGGCCCCGCTGGCAATGACTTCAAACGTTGTGCCCTGGCGGGTGCAGACTTTTGACAACAGGTCGCAGAGTTGCCCGTCCATGGTCGCCGGCTTCGACAGCAGACGGCGGTCAAACTCGAAACGCACCTGGCGTTCGCGGCTGATCGCGGTGCATTCAGCGCGCATCAACTGATAGAAGGCTTCCAGCGTGTCGATGCTCTTGCTGCGTACCTCGAAACTGAATCTGACCTGGCTGGGGATGCGTGAAACGGCGTGCTCGGCGGTGTTGGTCGAAACCATGCCGGTGGTCACCACCAGATCCGTGCCGCGTTCGAGCAGAACGCTCCAGTGCTCGTCCAGACGCATGATCAGGTCGGCCACGGCAAACATGGCGTCGCGGCGCAGCCAGCGCGGAACCGCACCGGAGTGTCCGGCCGCGCCAAGGCACTGGATGCTGTTGTGCCGGACGTTGCCGCGAATGCCGGAAACCACGGCCAGCGGCAACTTGCGCGCCACCATCACCGGCCCCTGTTCGATGTGCAGTTCGAGGAAAGCGCGAACCCGAAGCGGGTCGAAAAGAGCTTCCTGACGGCTGATGGCCTCGATCTCGGCCCCGGCATTGTGCATGCAACTGGCCAGTGATTCCCCGCTGTCGCGCTGCTCAAGCGCCAGATCGTCGGCATCGAGCAGGCCGAAGAGGGCGCCCGATCCCATGTAGGCCTTGCCGAACCAGGCGCTTTCTTCGCCGCGGAAACCGATCACCTGCAGCGGAATGCGCGAAGCGGTTCCCGACTGTTTTTGCGCCAGCAGGCAGAACAGACCGGCAATGACGCCGGCCAGGCCGTCGTAGTTGCCGCCCTGGGGTACCGAATCCAGATGCGATCCGCACCACACGGCCTGTCCTTCACCGCAGGTATCCGGCAGGCGAAACAGGAGATTGGCTGCCCGGTCGGCGCTGACCTCGAGTCCGTGCTTCAGGGCAAAGTCGCGCAGGAAACTGGCTGTAGCCGATTCGCCCTCGCCATAGCTTGCGCGCGTGACACCAACGCCGTCATGCGAGAGTTCGCGAACTTTTGAAAACAGTTCCTCGGCAACTGGACGCAGTTCCAGAATATCCATGAAAGTTGTCCTGGAGAATTCAATCAGGATGCGGCGTGAATCACTGCATCCTGTCGCTCAGATCGTGACTGTGGTAAGAACAACACTCGGTCGCCATGTTGATTCTGATACATGAGAACGGGCTGGATGCGGTTGAAGGTGAGCGCCGCCGTCCAGCCTGGTGCTGCCTTATTTCAGTTCGGTGCCCTTGAGTTCCGGGATCAGGAAGACGGTGGCAATCATGTCGATGACGTAGATTGTCGCCAGCAGGCCGATGGCGATCGGGAACGAGTAGGCCGCCACCAACGAACCGACAACCACCGGACCGAATCCGCCGACGCCGCGCCCGATGTTGAACAGTACGTTTTGCGCCGTGGCGCGTGCCTCGGTCGGATAGCCTTCCGACATCAGCGCACCATAACCACCCATCATGCCGTTGACGAACATGCCGAGCAAGGCGCCGGCCCACAGCATGGTGTTGGGGTCGCTGAGCTGCGAATAGGTCAGCACCATGATCACAGCACCGGCCTGGAAGAGCAGGAAGGTCGGCTTGCGCCCGATGCGGTCGGCGAGTTGGCCAAAAATCCAGATACCGGCCATCATGCCGAGGATGGTGACGGCAGTCCACATCGATGATTTGGTCAGGCTGAAACCCAGTTGCTTGGAGAGGAAGTTCGGCATCCAGATCATGATGCCGTAGTAGCCGAAGTTTTGCACCGAGGTCAGGATCATGATGCCGGTGCTGATCTTTGACGTGGCCTTGTCCACGAACAACAGCTTGAAGGCGTCAAGGGTGGATTTGCGCTTGGCAGCGCTTTTCACAAACAGTTCCGGCTCGTGCAGCTTGCTGCGGATAAACCAGGCGACAAACGCCGGGATTACGCCGACCATGAACATGCCGCGCCAGCCGATCGTCGGCAGCAGCACGGGCGTCAGCAGGGCGGCGCCGAGCACCCCGATCTGCCAGCCGAGAGCGACGTAGGACGTTGCCCTGGCGCGATGCTTGGCCGGCCAGGCCTCTGAGGCCAGCGCCATGCCGATGCCGAACTCACCGCCCAGGCCGATACCGGCAATGGTGCGATAGATCAGCAGATCCCAGTAGCCGGTGGCAAATGCACACATACCGGTGAATACGGCGAACAGCACGATGGTCCAGGTCAATACCCGGATGCGTCCGAAATGGTCGCTGAGCGCGCCAAAAATGAGACCTCCGGCAACGGCGCCGACCAATGTCCAGGTCACCAGTGACCCGGCCTGCGCCGGGCTGAGCTGCAATTCAGCCGAAATCGCCGACAGCATGAAGCCAAGAATGAGCAGATCAAAACCATCCATGGCATAACCGACGGTAGATCCGGCCAGGGCTTTCCAGCCATAACTGCTGACTTGCTCCGATTTACCGCTGCTGTCTGACGCGGCGGCTTGTACGTTTGTATCCATTATATTCTTCCCCTAAATGTGTCGACATATCTCTCAAACCCCTGAGAGCGCTGGCAAACCCCCACTCAACTACCTTTTGGTAATGCTATTTTGTAACTTTAAAGATACTCGTCTAATTATAAAAACACAACACTTGTTTCATCGGCCTGATGCAGTCCGAATTTTCAATCTCCAGATGTCATTTCAGGGCCCGGGTTTCGGGTCGGCGAGATGGCCGGCGGCCACCGAGGACTCGATCAGTTCCCTGGCCAGCGCTCCCAGCGCCGGGCTGCCGTGGCTGATCGATTCGGCGCGCTGGCGCACCTTGTCAGCAATAACGCCATTGGCACGCCAGGCGCGGCCTTCGCTCAGGGCGTTGTGGAGCATCGGCATCAGGCGGTCGAGCGAAAGGGCGAAACGGGCTTCCGGGGTTTCACTGGCCTCGTATTCGTCCCATAGCTCACGCAATTGTCTGGCCTGCGCTTCGGGAAGCAGCCCGAAAATCCGCTCGGCCGCTGCTTGCTCGCGCGCGAGCTTGGTCTCGGAGCCCTGGTTATCATAGGCGAAAGTGTCGCCGGCATCGATTTCGACCAGGTCGTGCACCAGTAGCAACTCGAGTACGCGAGCGCGGTCGACCGGAGCGGCCGCGTGCTCGCTCAGCACTAGGGCCATCAGGGTGACGTGCCAACTGTGTTCGGCGGTATTCTCGCGCCGCGAGCCACCGACCAGATAGTTCTGGCGCAGGACGGTCTTCAGGCGGTCGATTTCAACGATGAAGCGGATTTGCTGTTCGAGTGCGGTAGCAGGGCTCATGACGATTTCACAAGAAAATGGGCAGCCTTAAAGTCGCCAGTATAGAGTCCGCCACAGAGGTGATCACAATGTAGAGTTGCGGAGGTGCTATTACCGGGCTTGGGGATTTTCACAATCAAAGGCAAAAATCGACCCAATTCAGCCATTGGAAGAAAATCGAACGGCCGTGACCGAAAGCGCCGCGAAATCGATAGCGGTCGTTCAACTTAGGGAAAAGTACGTTTACAGCTTGAACAATTCTTCCCCGCGACACGAGACCGCAACCCCTACACCACTACGGGCAAGTTCAGGACATGAATGGGCGCTCCAAAAATTAATCGATAGCCGATTCGACTTCAGGTTTCCTCCGAGCCGGCTGCGGACGCTGTGCCGCCGGCTCGCCTTCAACCTATGTAGGCAGTTCCAGTTTTATTACAAACTGCTCAAGGACGGGACTACTGCCTTCGGCACTAACGCCGATCGCAAGATAAGTGACTGGACCCCTAGCCTGTTCTGTGAAACCCGGAATTCGCTTTTCTCCTTCGGCATGAACGCTGAAACAATCGGCGTCACCGCTGGCGGGGCTGGGTCCGACAACAACGCCGATGACCTCGTGGCTGATGCCACCGCAAAAGCCCACGGAGGTTTTTTGAAAGTGACGGCGGATTTGACGCACCTGCAGCGCCTCACGGATAGCGACTAGCTGTATCTGGCACTGTCTAATCAGTTGTCCAATGCCAATCTGGATTCGGCTGCAAAGATGGGGGGGCGGCGGTACTTACACAGTGCGCGCCTGCGACACGGGCGTGTTGTCCGGGGACGGCGGTTACCTTGGCACCAGCAGAACGGCGCCATAAATTGCGCTGGCTAAGCGGTGCCTGGCTCAGCCTCAACTGGACCGGCCCCGAGCAATGACTCGGCATAATCTATGCCGCGAAACCCATC
The DNA here is from genome assembly GCA_020049495.1 of Accumulibacter sp. Taxonomy (GTDB): domain Bacteria; phylum Pseudomonadota; class Gammaproteobacteria; order Burkholderiales; family Rhodocyclaceae; genus Propionivibrio. Next base: position 12,514 of record JAIFKU010000148.1, on the reverse strand, counting down.
GGCACAACGCCTGATCTACTGAATGTTGCTGACAGCAAAGCACGCTTGGTTGCAAATCAAAAAAGCGTACTAGCGGACCGAAAGCAAAAAAGTGTTGCGATTTTTGCCACCGCTACGATATGCTGCCGACTTTCACGGAAATCCACACCAAACAGCACTGAACCGATGAGTTCACTTCTTAGTAATTTCCACCGCGCTTTACTGCTTGTGGTAGCCGTGTTGTCCTCAGGATCTGCTCTGGCAAACTTGGGCGCCTCGGTTACAATGGTGACCGGGCAGCCGGGAACAATCTTTCCCGGGGAGATTACGCAACTCCAGATCACCCTGTCGAACAGCAACACCGACGCGGCGGGTGTCACCGGTACCGGTTTCAGTAACAGTCTTCCGGGCGTCCTGCCGAACGGTTTGAAAATTTCCGGAGTCGCCACCTACACGTGCGCCGATGCCAACGGCGCGGTGGCTACTGTCGGGACCCTGACAGCCGCGATCGGAACCCAAACCATCACACTTGCCGGCGCGACGATTCCGGCGCGCGTCGCCAGTACCGACGGCAGCTGCATTCTCGTCATCCCCGTCACCGCCGGCTCCTCGACCGGCAACAGCGCCACTTACGCCTATACCATCGGCAACGGCGCCGTGACCGGTACGGACAATACTGGTGCAGTGGCTAACTCCGGCGCCGTCACCCAGAGTATCAACGTGTCGGCAATGAGTCTGCCTACGCTCACGAAAAACTTCACCAGTTCGACGCTTTTCCTGGGCGGCAGCGCAACCACGCTGACCATCACGCTCACCAACACAAACCCGGTGGCGATTCCGAATTTCAGCATCACTGACGCATTCCCAGGAGCGCCGGCCATCATCAAGGTGGCAGCAGTACCCGGCCAGACGGCAATCTGCAATAACGGTGGCGTCGCGCCCACCTTCGCGCCAGCGGCCGGTAATACCACGCTTACGGCGACCGGCACGATTCCGGCCAGAATTGGCGCCACGAATGGTAGTTGCACGCTAACGGTGAGCGTCGAGGCGGCGGATTCCAATGGGGTCTACAGCACGACCGCCACTAATACCATCGACAAGTCGGTGGATTTCACCAACGATCTGGGCTTGCCGGCGAGCGCGAATGCCACGCGCAACGTGACCGCGAGGTCGCCGCTGCGGATCGCCAAATCATTCGCTCACCCCTTTCTTGCCGGAGGGCAGGCAGATAGTCTCACCGTTACGCTCTTCAACGATGGCGATAGCGACCTTACGGTAACCACATTCACCGACGATCCGATCGACGGGGTGGCACCGGCTGGTGCGGGTCATCCGGCGTACGGTCTTTCAGTTACCGGGCAATCAACCACCTGTGCCGGCGGCGTCGTTGCAGCGACCGCCAACAATACAGGTATCACGCTGACCGGCGGCACTATCCCGCAAAATAGTTCCTGTACGGTCACGGCCAACTTCACGGCTACGCCTCAGACGCCAGGGGTGCCGATTAGCTTCACCAACACAGTCGGGCAAGGTGATGTCGGCGTCACGACAGCAGGTATCGTTAGCCAAACTGCATCGGCTTCGGTGATCGTGGCCGACGACTTGCGCGTGACCAAGACCGGCACACCGGCGTCGGCGGCAGCGGGCAATCCGGTGAGGTATTCGGTGACCGTGGAAAATTACTCTGCTGCCCCCATCAACAACGTCGCCATCACCGACACGCTGGCCAACGGGCTTACTTTCCTCACCGGCACCATCAACAGCATCAACTACACGCCCACCGTTACCGGTGGATGCGGCGGCGTGTCGACAGCCAGCGTTACAGGCTCCGCAGCACCGGTGCTGACGATCGGCACGCTGCCGGCGCGAACCGACGCGAACACACCGGGCAGTTGTACAGTCGGTTTCTTTGCGATGGTGCCGACCGGCGCAGCCAACGGTGCATCGACCTCCAACAGCCTTGGCGCCGGCAGCGTTTGCTATGCCGGGCCAACTTGCAACGGCGGCGCGTCGAACAGCACCGCAGGCACTGCCACGACTTCGACGCTAACCGTCACCAAGGCCTACAACCTTGCCAGTCCGCAGCCCGAAGGCACGATCACGCGGGCGACGATCACTCTCACCAACTTGTCGGCCAACCCGCTGACCGGGGTATCGATCGCCGACACCTTGCCGCAGGCGGCGAGTGGCGGCCAGATGCGCGTCGCCACGCCGGCCAATGCTGCCAGCACCTGCGGTGCGCCGACGATCACGGCGGTCGCCGATTCGACCTCCATTGCAATGAACGGCGGCACCGTGCCGGCCCGCGCCAGCAATGGCACTGGCGCAGCAGGCAGTTGCGTGCTGACGGTGGATGTCGTTGCCGGTGCGGGTATTTACACGACGGCGGCGGGCCACGCCAATACGGCCACGGCAGCAGGCACTGAAACTTATGCCAACGGCACAACGCATGGAGTTGGCCCGGTCAGCGCAAGCGCCGACTTTACGTTTTCTTCCGCCCTCGCTGCCGCCAAGAGCTTCAGTCCGACCGCTGTTTCCTCGGGCGGCAACTCAACCGTCACTGTGCGTCTCTCCAACACGGGGGCCGTTGCCCTGTCAGGTATTGCCGTCACCGACCCGCTGCCGGGCGGTATGGTGCTGGCCACACCGCCGAATGCCTACACTACCTGCGCCGGCAGCACGTCTGTCACCGCGGTAGCAGGCGCAAACAGTGCTGGCCTGAGCGGTGCCGACATTGCCGGCGGCGGTAACTGCGATTTCGTCTTTGACGTCAACGTCACCGGTGCCGCCAACTGGGTCAATACCATTCCACCAGGCAACATCACCGCGAGCGGCGGGATCAGTAACCAGAGTGCGGTGGTTGGCACGCTGAACTTCACCGCGCCCAACAATCCTTCTGTTAGCAAGCAGACCAATCCCAGTACGCTGACCTTCCCTGGGCAACTCAGTGTGCTTACCATTACCATTACTGGCGGTACACAGGCTGCGACCAACTTGGGCTTGACCGATTACTTTACGGCTGATGGTACCGCCGGTGCCGCGCCAAACGGCATGGCCATCGCACCGACCCCGGCGGCCGCGACTACATGCCCTGGCGGCATCGTTACCGCCACGCCGGGCGCAACGTCGGTTTCGCTGGCAGGGGCCACGCTGGGGACGGGTGCAGTGTGCACGATCACTGTAAATGTAACGTCCACCTCGGTCGGTGGTATCACCAACTACATTCCGATTGCTTCCATCCATACCGACCAGGGCCTCACCAACTCAGGCCAGGCGTCGACCAGTATTACGACCCAGAGCAACATCGGCGTCGTCAAGCAGTTCACGCCTAATGTCGTCAAGCCCGGCGAGCGTTCACGGCTGCGCATAAGCTTCTACAACCCGACGGCACAGCCGGCTAGCAGCCTCGCCGTCCTTGACACGCTGCCTGCCGGGGTAACGGTGCCCAGCGGCCCGAATGCCGTTACCACCTGTACTGGCGCCACCGTGGCGTCTCCCGCAGCCAACCAGGTACAGGTCAGCGGCGGCGTTATTGCCGCCGCGTCGGGCGGCGTAGCCGCCTCGTGCTATGCGGAAATTGATGTCCTCGTCGCTGCTCAGGGCGATTACGTCAACACGATCACCGCCGGCGCCGTGACAGCGTCCATCGGCGGCACGGCCGTCGCCAACGCACAACCGACCAGCGATACGTTGCGCGCCAAGTCCCCGTTGGTCATTCACAAGGCCATCGCGGCGAAGACGCTCGATGTCGGTAACCCTGTTGGCTTTACCACTGGCGCAGCCAGTGCGGCGCCCGGTGCCGCGGCCACCCTGACGATTCGTCTCGACAACCCCAATGCCACGCAACTCACCGCGACCGCTTTCACGGATACGCTGCCCACCGGGCTTGTCGTCGCGCAGACACCAAATGCTTCGACAACATGTGCGAGTGGCACGGTGATAGCCCCAGCGTCGGCTACCTCGCTCCGCCTTTCTGGCGGCACCATCCCCGCCGCCGGATTTTGTACGGTTACGGTGGATGTGCTGAGCAACATCTCAGGCACCTACATCAATACCATTCCCGCCGCTGCGGTTACCTCCTTCGAAGGTGTCAGCAACGAGGATCCGACCAGCGCACAGCTTGTCGTATCCACGCCGCCGACGGTGAGTAAGCAGTTTGCGCCGGCGGTGATCGCACCGAACGGCACTTCCACCCTGACCATCGTCCTCGGCAATAGCAACTCGGGTGACGTGACACTGACCTCGGCATTCACCGACTCCCTGCCGACGGCGCCCGGAAGTATCGTTGTCGCAACTCCGCCCAATGTCGTCAAGACTTGTCCGGGTGTGGTGACTGCCGTAGCAGATGCCGGCACCATCACTTACGCCAGCGGGGCTACGGTTCCTGCCGGCGGTTGCACCATTAGTGTCGATGTCAGCGGTCAACTCCTTGCTGCCACCCCGGGTGTCCATACCAACAACATCCCCGCAGGTGCGCTGGCCACCGATTTCGGCAATAACCAGCAACCGGCCAACGCGACGCTGACCGTCAGTACCTTGGGATATGTCTCGGGCCGCGTGTTCAAGGACAACAACGTTGTGCCCAATGGCATCTATGACTCGGGCACCGACACACCATTGGTGGGTGTCAGCATTGAATTGCATAGTGGCGCCACCTGCGGCGGCGCCTTGGTCAGTGTTGTCGGCCTTACCAATCCGGCGACTACGGACGTGCTTGGCAACTATCTATTCTCCGGCTTGCCTGCGGGTACTTATTCGGTGTGCGAACCGGTGCAGCCCACAGGCACTAGCAATGGCATCACCACTGCCGGTGCCGTCACTGCTGTAAATGGCAGTACCGGTACGCCGGGGGCGGCGACCAACCCTACCGGTACCACCAGCCAGATTGCGGGCATTGTTCTCAATGCCAACGGTGGGGGCGGCGAGAGCAGCGGTTCGTCGGGCAACAATTTCGCCGAAGTCGTTCCCTCCAGCATTGTCGGTACGGTTTTCCTCGACCAGAACAACAACGGCGTCCAGAACGGCGCCGACGCGGGCATTGCTAGCGTTACCCTTAACCTGACCGGCTATTCCTACGGCCCCAACGGTATAGACAACGGCGGGGCCGGCGACGACGTGGCGGTTGCGGTTAGCACCACGACGGACGCCAGCGGCAACTACGTGTTTGCGAACCTCGCTCCCGGTAAATACACCGTCAGCGAGCCGACCCAGCCGAGCGGCACCGCCAATGGCATTACCACCGCCGGCACAGTACCCAACGGTGGCACGGCCGGTACGGCTACTAACGCGACAACTGTGCCCAGTGTCATCAGCAACATCGTACTGCCGCCGAATACGACCTCGACAGCGAATAACTTTGCTGAGCTTCCCGGCGGGCGCACCCTGTCCGGTAATGTATTCCTCGACTACAACAACAATGGGTCCCTCAACAACCCGCCCGACCACGGCATCGGCGGCCAGACCATGAATCTCACCGGCACCGACATCAATGCCAATGCCGTGGTGCGCGCAACGACGACCGCAGCCGATGGAACCTATAGGTTCACCGGTCTGCCCGAAGGCACCTACACGGTTACCCAGCCAACCCAACCGGCCGGCACAAGTAACGGCATTACCACTGTTGGTAGCACGGGCGGCGTGGCAACGACGGTTGGCGTCGTACCGAGCGTGATATCCGCTATCAACCTTACCGGTGCAAACAGCGTATCGGCCAACAACAATTTCGCCGAAGTGCCTGGCGCCGCTCCCGATCTCGCCATCGCCAAGACCCATTCACCCGTAAGTTTCGCCGCGGCGGGCAGTAACGGTTACTACACCATAACGCCAAGCAATATCGGTACCGTGCCGACGAGTGGTACTGTGACCATCGTCGATACGCTCCCGGCTGGCATGACAGTCGCAGCGGTAGCGAGCGGCACTGGCTGGAACTGTACCGGCGTAGCCGGCGCAACTGTGGTGACCTGTACTACGACGACCGTTATCGCCGCGGGTGGTGCTGGCAACTCCATTACCCTGCGCGTGGCCGTTGCTGCGGGGTTGGCTGGTCAAATTTTGACCAATACCGCCGTTATTTCCGGAGGCGGCGAACCACCTGGTTTTGATGGCAATAACACCGTCACCGATCCCACCGCCATTGCCACCGCGGCCACCGTGCAGGGTCACGTTTGGCTCGACAGATCGCACAACCGAAAGTTCGCGGATCCACAAGCGCTGCCTCAGGCAGGCTGGGTAGTGGAACTGCTACTGAATGGTGTGCAGGTGGGCACGACGACGACCGACGCCACCGGCCTCTATTCCTTCACCGGAATTGCGCCAGGAAGCGGTTATCAGATTCGCTTTCGCCACCCGACCGCCGGGATTATTTTCGGCAACGCCGTGCCAAATGAGGATCCAGGCATCAAGCCCTACACCAGCGGCCTGACCGATGCCAACAATCCCGCTGGTGCTGTGGTCACCGACGGTACCCTGAGTAGTCTCACCTTCCTTGCGGGAACCAATACGGTGGAGCAAAGCTTGCCGCTTGATCCGGCAGGCGTGATCTACGATGCGGTGACGCGGGCTCCTGTGCCTGGCGCTGTTATTACCATCACCGGGCCAGGAGGCTTCAATCCGGCTGCCGATCTTGTCGGGGGCAGCGCGACATTCACTACCGGCGCAGATGGTTTTTATCAGTTCCTACTCAACCCGACGGCACCCAACGGAACATACACACTGACGGTGACGACCTACCCGGCCGGCTATCTGCCCCAACCGTCGGCGATGATCCCCGGGTGTACCAATACCCCGGTCGTTGCAAATTTACCGGATCCAGCACTGATCCAGACTTCTAACACAGCGCCGGCCACCGGAGCCGCACTGCACACGCCGGGCGCTTGTCCGGCCACTACCGCGGCGCTGGCGCCGGGCAACCAGGCGACGACGCAGTACTTTTACAGCTTCGACATCACCATCGGCACTTCGGGCGACGTGGTCAACAACCACATTCCCCTTGATCCGATCCTCGGTGGCGCGATCGTGATGACCAAGACGACCCCGCTGGTGAACGTCACCCGCAGCGATCTGGTGCCCTATACCATCACCGCCACGAACACCCTGGCGGCGGTATTGTCCAACATTAATGTTGTGGATCGCATTCCCCCCGGCTTTCGTTATCGACTGGGTTCCGCCACCCTTAATGGATTGCCCCTTGCGCCGGTGGTCACTGGGCGCGATCTGACGTGGGCCAATCAGACCTTTGCCGCCGGCGAGCGAAAGACCTGGAAGATGATTCTTGTGGTGGGCTCGGGGGTCGGCGAGGGTGAGTACGTCAATCAGACCTGGTCGCTAAACAGCCTTGTCAGTTCGCTCGTATCTAACGTCGCCTCCGCCACCGTGCGTGTCATTCCCGACCCCACCTTTGACTGCTCCGACATCATCGGCAAGGTGTTCGACGACAAGAACGCCAACGGTTATCAGGATCAGGGCGAGCCGGGCATCCCCAACGTACGCGTGGTCACGGCGCGGGGGCTGCTGGTTACGACGGATGCGGATGGCCGTTTCCACGTAGCCTGCGCTGCGATTCCGCAGATGGACCATGGCTCCAACTTCGTCATGAAGCTTGATGAGCGCACCCTGCCTTCCGGTTACCGACTGACGACCGAGAACCCTCGTGACGTGCGCGTCACGCGCGGCAAAATGGTCAAGCTCAATTTCGGGGCTACCGTGCATCGCGTGGTGCGGCTGGAACTGACCGCTGCGGCTTTCGCGAAGGAGGCCGAACTGGCGCCTGAGTGGGTGGCAAAGCTCGATACGGTAGTGGCGCAACTCAAGGGCCGTCCGTCGGTGCTGCGCATCGCCTACGCCGGCGGCGGGAAGGGCGCCACGGTGCGCCTCGACGCCGTGGCCGCGAAGATCAAGGAACTCTGGAAGAAGGAAGCAGAAAAGGAAAATGAGATTGGCAATCCCCTTGTTATCGAGACCGAGTTGGAGGGCGCGCGATGAAAGCCCCGACCATGAAGCAATCGATGCTCGCGCTGGCCATCGGCCTGGCCTTCACTTCGGTCGGCGCCGAAGAAGAGGACACCGGTAAGCGCATCGACAATGCCCGTGTCGATATCCGTGACCTTTCGGCTCAGGGCGAAGTGCAACCCGACTTCGTCTACCCGCTGCCCTCTGGCGTCAGCCGGGCCGATGCGCTCGCGATGCGCGCCGCCGCCTCGAATCTGCCGACGACTCAGGCACAGGTCAGAGAAATACTGTCCGACGTGCTCGGTAACGGTTCGTTTTTTGCCTCCGGCAGCGCCGAGTTGACCGAAGCCGCGCGCCAGGCGCTCGCGGCTTTCGCCGAGCGCTTCAAAGGCAGGGAAGGACTGCGTCTCTCGGTGGTCGGCCATACTGACAACCAACGCCTGTCACCGCGCACGAAAAGCGTTTTTGGCGGCAACCAGGGCCTTTCCGAGACTCGGGCGCTGGCTGTGGCCGATTTCCTGCGCAAGGAACTTGGCCTGTCGGCCAGCGCGGCCGCAATCGGCGGCAAGGGCGAAGTGATGCCTATTGCTGATAACGATACACCCGAAGGGATGGCGCTAAACCGCCGCGTCGAGGTAGAGATATGGCATGAGGTTGCCGCCGTCCCACCAGCGCCGACTTTTGTGCCCTGTGCGCCGAAAGCCGCGGAGCAGGTCGCGGTGCCATTCCGCGTCACCGTTGATGGCGAACCGCTCAATCTGGACGAGAGTCCACGCGAAGCTGACAGGCAGCGCTGCACTGACGTGGCGCTTGAAAAGGCCGACATCCAGGTGCGTTTCGACAACCTTGCCATCGCGCCGGCGATGAACGCCTGGGCCACGCCCAATGGCGTGCTGCGCGGCGAGAAGGTGGAGTTTCGCGCCTGGTCCAACTACATCCCCTGGGTGAACAAGGCCGAACTACGCGTGTTCCGCCCCGGCCAGCAGGTACAGGAACAGCCGCTAGCGGTATTGCCGGTCGATTGGAACGGCACCACCGAATGGGCCGTGCCCGTCGATTTCAAGGACGACCAGCTTTTCTACCTATTGCGCGTCACCGCGGCCGATGGCGTTTTCGACGAAACCAGCCTCAAGCCCCTGGCCCTGCTGGCCCATTCCAGGCGCTTTGGCGACGAGCAGCAGATCGAGCGCGAACGCCTCGCCGGTTACGGCGAAAACAGTCTTGCCCTGCGCAACATTCCTGTCAGCGGCGGCACGGTGACGGTAAACGGGCGCGCCCTCAAGCCTGGCCAGCGAGTAGAGGCCCTGGGCCAGGCCGTGCCGGTGGATGCGGAAGGCAAGTTCGCCATCAAGCAGATCATGCCGGCGGGCGCCCATACAGTGGAAGTGAAGGTGGGCAATGCCGACGGCAGTGCTACTACCTTCCGCCGCAACCTCTCCATCGCCAAGGACGACTGGTTCTATATCGCCCTTGGCGACCTCACCGTGGGCAAAAACCAGGTCGCCGGCCCGGCAGCGCTGGTCACCGGAGATACCCAGCACTACGACCAAAAGATGTACCTGGATGGTCGCGCGGCCTTTTATCTGAAGGGCAAGATCAAGGGCGAATACCTACTCACCATGGCCGCTGATACTCGCGAACAGCCACTTGGCGACCTATTTACCAATTTCTCGAGCAAAGATCCACGCTACCTGCTGCGCAACATCAATCCCGATCTTTACTACCCGGTGTATGGCGATGACTCCACCACCGTGGATGACGCGCCCACGCAGGGCAAGTTTTACGTCAAGCTGGCGAAGGGAGATTCCCATGTTATGTGGGGCAACTTCCAGACATCCTGGAGCGGCACCGAGTTGCTGCAATACTCGCGCGGACTCTATGGAGCCAATGTGCGCTTTCGCTCTGAGTCGACTACGTCCTATGGCGAAAAGCAGGTCCAGATGGACGCCTTCGCAGCCGACCCAGGCACCATCGCTAGCCGCCAAGAATTTCGCGGTACTGGGGGTTCGCTTTACTACCTGCGCCACTTGGACATTACTCAGGGTTCGGAGCGGGTATGGGTGGAGGCGCGCGACATGGATTCCGGACTTGTGATCGCGCGCAAGCAGCTATCGCCAGCCCAAGATTACGAAATCAACTATCTGCAAGGGCGCATCCAGTTGCAAGTGCCTTTGTCCTCGGTGGACAGCAGCGGCGGGTTGGTAATGACCTCAGCAGCGAACGGCAATCCGCTCTATCTCGTCACCACGTACGAGTACGCGCCAGGTGTCTCGGCTGTATCGAATCTTTCCACCGGGTTGCGCCTCAGCCAGTGGATAAATAACTACCTTCAGCTCGGCCTTACCGGATACCATCAAGGTGAGAGTGGCGCCGACCAAACGCTCAAGGGCCTTGACGCAACACTGCGCTACAAGCCGGGTACGTACGTGAAGATTGAGGCGGCCAAGTCTTCGGGGAATGGCAATGGTTCCCTCACTTCTATTGATGGGGGCTTTGGATTCAACCAGCTTGCCAGTGGCGGCGAGAATGCCAATGCCCAGCGGGTCGAGGCCGCGGTTGACTTGGCTGAAGTGAGCGACGGTGTCAAGGGTAGTATCGCCGCCTACGCACAAGATCGGCAGAGGGGTTTTTCTGCCCCGGGCCAGATAACAGGGAACGGCGAGGAGGTGCGCCAGAAAGGCGCCAAAGTCGAATTTCAGGTTGCCGAGAACACGCGCGTCGAGGCCAAGGCAGACACGCGCGACAGCGCCACTCGGGATTCGAAGAATCTGGAGCTAGCGGTGCGCCAAAAGCTCGGTACAGAGTGGGAAACCACGGTGGGCATCCGCCGCGACGAACGCGAAAATGTGGTGGCCAATGCCAGTTCCCTGCTCTCCCAAAGTGGGGCCCGTACCGATGCTGTCGTGCGTGCCGAATACAAACCAGAGAAGGAAGGCGGCAAGCCAAGCGAAAAGGAGGACTGGGAGTCCTACGGTTTTGTGCAGGGCACCTTGGACCGAGACGGCACAAGAGAGGAAAACAATCGCATTGGCGGTGGCGGCGCTTGGCGCATCAACGACCGCGTCAAGGTGCTGGCCGAGCTTTCCGACGGTAACCTCGGCACTAGCGGCAAACTCGGCGCCGACTATCGGATATCCGACCGTTCCAACGCCTATCTCAATTACGTACTGGAAAGCGAAAACCCGGACTGGTCGTATCGCGGGCGTCAAGGCACGTGGGTTTCCGGAACTTCGACACAGGTTTCCGACACGCTTCGCCTGTTCGGCGAAACAAAAGTCAGCAATGGTGCAGGACCGCGAAGCTTGTCCAACGCCTTCGGTCTGGACTGGGCACCCAATGATCGGTGGACCTGGGGTGGCAAGGCCGAGGTGGGCCAGATATCCGATACCCTCGGCGGCGACCTGAAGCGCAATGCACTGGGTTTCACGGTCGCTTACAAGGCAGCAGGCACGAAATACACCGGTGGCCTCGAGTGGCGTACAGATACTGGCACTATTGGCGGCATAGGCGTGGGGGACCGCGTGACGTGGTTGTTGCGCAATACGCTTGGCGTGCAATACACCAAGGAATGGCGCCTGTTGGGCAAGCTGAACGTTTCGCGTTCCAGCAACAGTCAAGGCGCCTTCTTCGACGGCAACTACCACGAGATTGTTGGCGGTGCGGCCTACCGCCCGGTGGACAATGATCGCTGGAATACCCTGTTCAAATACACAAACCTATACAACGTGCCTTCGCCGGGGCAGGTAGGTTCCAATGGCGTATTGGCCGACTATGCACAGAAGAGTCAGGTGCTCGCCATAGATACAATTTATGATATAAAACCCTGGCTTTCTGTGGGCGGAAAGTACGCCTTCCGCATTGGCGAACTGAAGGCCAGCAAGACAGACGGCCAGTGGTTCGACAGCCGTGCCGATCTCTGGATCCTACGTGGCGACCTGCACCTTGTCAAAGAATGGGATGCGGTGCTGGAACTGCGCAAACTTCGCGCTAGGGAAGCTCAGGATGCCCGCGCTGGAGCGCTGATCGGGGTCTATCGTCACTTGACTGAAGGCGTGAAGCTGGGGGTTGGCTACAATTTTACGAACTATTCCGACGACCTCACTGATCTGTCTTACCGAAGTCGGGGGTGGTTCTTGAATTTTCTCGGGACGATGTGAAAACTTGATCAATTCAGCGTGCTGAAATGGCTGAGTTGCCGGCGCTGAAGGGATTTTCGGGCGACCCGTGGGAGGGGGCGCTAGTTGGCAATCAATCGGCATTTGATCAGGTCGGAGAAATTCACGAATCGCAGACTGCCGCCACCGGCGCTGGATGTCTGCTTCGGGAAAGCCACCTCATGCGAACGTCGGCAATAGAGATGCGGCTCGACTGTCTCTTGATGGCCGAACGCGGACTTAGCTTATCACTCAACAATACATGATGCATGGATTTTTTGTTGCGTAACGCATAAGCAGAATACTGCCCGTCCAACAGATACTCCAGGTACCCAGAAATACAACAATTTTCCGGTTCTTGCCCTTCTCTGCGATTTCTCTGCTCCTCCGCGCCTCTGCGGTAGGTTTTATATTTCAAAATCGAATTGTCCTGA
>JAIFKU010000047.1 GCA_020049495.1 Accumulibacter sp. | reverse complement strand
CATACTACGTGTGCGAAAGTAGGTCACCGCCAGGCTCCCCATAACACAAGCCCTCCCCACTTACCCAGTGGCGAGGGCTTCGTGCTTTATGGAACAAGATCCGCTATCTCCGGTCAATTCTGTCAGAATGCCAATAATCAAATCGGAGCTTCCATGTCTGTAAATAATGATCCCGTCTACACTCGATTGACGACTGATTCCCTTTCCAGAGCCATGAGAAAGGGGTGGGCTATGTTCTTGCATACCCGGTCGTTAAGTGTCACTTACGCAATGATCTTTGCCCTTATTGGCATATTGATTTTTGTCGGGATTGAGCGAGCCAGTTTTGCCCCGATGATTTTCCCGCTGGCCGGAGGATTCATGCTGATTGGTCCTGTCCTGCTTTTGGGGTTTTTTGCGATGGCGGATCGTGATGCGCGCGGAGAAACCTGCAGTTTTTCAGATATTGCCCGCGGGTTTTCACACACAACGCGTGAAATGCTGGTTATCGCACTGGTATGCACCCTGCTTTTCATCGTTTGGGTTGTGAATGCCGCGATGCTATACGGATTTATTGTTGGACGAACACCGTCAACCCTCATGGCGATTATTTCTCCTGCAGAAAGTGTCCTTTCTTTCCTGGTTTGGAGTTCCATGCTTGGAGTTCTTCTGGCCTTCCTTATTTTTGCGATTTCAGCTTTTTCCGTGCCCCTTCTCTACTATCGCCGTGCCGGACTTCGCCGTGCGGTGGCTTTAAGCGTTGCCGCGGTGTTTGCCAATCTTGCGCCCAGTCTGTTGTGGGCATTGATTCTCTCGATAACGATCATCGGCAGCATCATCATCTTCCCGCTTTTCTTACTGACTTTTCCGGTGCTGGCTTTTGCCAGCCATACGCTTTATCGGGAGCTTTTCCCCGAATAGTCAGGGTACGGATCAGCGTGAATTCGTGAATTCGTGAAAACCAAAGGCCTAAATTTCATTCAAAAATAGCCCATGAGCCAGTTGATACCTTATGAACACGGTATTTTCGCCATTGATGCGGATTATCTGCGCCCTAAACTGGCGGCGATTCACCTGATTATCGAAAACGGCCGGGCTGCATTTGTTGATACCGGGTGCAATTCTTCCTTGCCCAATGCCCTGGCGGCACTCGATGAGGCATGTATTTCCCCCGACAAAGTTGATTACGTGATTCTGACCCACATCCATCTTGACCATGCGGGTGGCGCCGGTTTGATGATGCAACACTTCCGGAATGCGCAACTGGTGGTGCATCCGCGCGGCGCACGGCACATGGCCGATCCCTCCAGACTGATTGAAGGCACCGTTGGCGTCTACGGAGTCGAAGCGACTCGCCGTCTGTACGGCGAGATACTGCCGATAGACGCGAGCCGGATTATCGAGGCGAAACATGAGTTTTGCATTGATCTTGGCGGGCGTCAGCTTCTCTGTCTTGACACTCCGGGGCACGCCAGACACCACATCGGGATTGTCGACGAAAAAACCGGACACATTTTTGCCGGGGACAATTTTGGCGTTTCCTACGCTGAGTTCGAACCTGACGTCAGCCAACTCATTTTCCCGACGACAACTCCAGTTCAATTCGATCCCGGCCCCATGCATGCAACGATTGATATGCTCATGAGTCATCAGCCGCAGGCCATGTATCTCACGCATTTTGGACAGATCAGGGAGGTCGCTGCAAAAGCCATTTCATTGCATCGCCTCGTTGATGCCCAGGTCACCGTCGCGCAGCGCGAGAAAGATGCGGGTTTCAATCGGCATGCCAGAATCCGCGAGGGGCTGGGCTGTCTCAACTGTTCCTCGATGAAAGCCGGCGTTCCGGGTGCCGGTTATCCGAGACGAGGATTCGGGAAGTCTTTGCCAATGACCTGGAACTCAACGCCCAGGGACTTGGCGCCTGGCTCGACCGTCAATCCTGATCCTGTTGCAAGGGTGATCGTTTCCCCGTTGCGATCCGGCGCAGGACTTCAGCCGCGGCGAACAGGCCGAAGGGGGCCGTTACACACACGGATGATCCGTAGCCCGTGCAGTTCAGGCCTGCCAGCGTCTGCACCTCGTCGCAGGCGGCCCCGTTCTCCGGATGACGCAGCGGTTCGCTGGAAAACACCGCCGGAACGCCGAATTTCTTTTTCGCGTCGCGGGGGAACCCGTATTGCTTGCGCAAAAGAGCGCGGACTCTGGACAGCAGCGGATCCTGAATAGTGCGGGCCAGGTCACTGATAGCGATACGCGTCGGATCGATCTGACCACCGGCACCCCCGGCAGTGATCAGGGGAATATCATGCGCTTTGCACCAGGCGATCATCGCGGCCTTGGTGCGAACCTGATCGATAGCGTCGATCAAAAAGTCGAATTTCCTATTGAGGAGTTGGTCGAGGTTGTCGGATGAAACGAAGTCCTCGATTTCATTGACTCGGCAGGCGGGATTGATCGCCAGTATGCGTTCGGCCATGGCCCTGGTCTTGGCTTTGCCGAATTCTTCGCCAAGCGCGTGAATCTGACGGTTGACGTTCGATTCGGCGACCATGTCGAGGTCGACCAGCGTGATCTGGCCGATGGCGGAACGCGCCAGCGCTTCCGCTGCCCACGAGCCGACACCGCCGATGCCGACGACACAAACGTGCGCGGCTTGAAAATGTTCCAGCGCATCGGCACCGTACAGCCTGCGCACGCCAGCGAAGCGACGCTGCAGGTCAGCGCCGGCTATCGTCGTCTGTGCGCTCATCAGGCCTCGACCGTACGTCGTATGACCTGATTGAAAGGCGCAATCCATTCCGGTGAAAACTGGTTGTCGCAGGCATTGATTTCGGCAATGGCACGCAGCACCGAGCGGTTTCTGCCCCGGTTGATGTGCTTCAGCATGACGGCTTCGAACGCGTCCACGATGGCCAGAATCTTTGCCCCGGCGCAAATCTGCATGGTCACGAGCCCCGACGGATAACCCTCACCGTCCGGCATCTCATGGTGTTGCGCTACCATTTCGGCGGCTTCGCTCCAGCCGTCCATGCGCGAGAGAAGTCCGGCGGCGAAATCCGGATGCGTATGCATAATCTGTTTTTCCTCCTCGCTCATGCGCTCGATTTTCAACCATACGGACTCAGGGAGAAACATCATCCCGATGTCGTGCATGTAAACGGCTGCTTCCAGTTGCATCGGATCAACGGGCTTGTCCATCATCTGGTTGGTTTCCATGGCCAGGCGCAGCAGACGCATGGTGCGACCCTTGAAGAGCAGGGAGCGCGCCTCAAGCTGGTCTGCCAGGGTGCGGAAGAAACGAAGATCGGCGGCGGCCTGCGATCTGGACTTGCTGGAGATTGATGAGACGCGCCCGCGAATCTGTATCGATGCCGCAATGGCCGGGCGAAAACCGGTGACCGCTTCAATCAGCTCGCAGGCGCACTCGTCCATTGCCGGTGCAGTCGCCAGAGCAAGTTTCTCCAGTCCCTGAACCAGTACCAGCAGACGCAGACCATCAAGCGATCTTCCGGAATGCAGACCTTCAGCGGCCAATTCCAGACGGTCGATGGCCAGCAATACCGCCTCGGCCAGGATGTCGCTGAAAACAATTTCATCGTTGCGGAAACGCGCAAGAACCGTCTCGATCGGATGGACGATGGAAACCGCCAGATCAACCTTGCACAGCGCAGCATCCCCCTTGATATTATGAATCGAACGGAAAAGGCTGCTGATGACCTCGCGATCACCCGGAGTGCTCTTCAGTCGCGAGATATCCCGTTCGATATTGGGCGCATGGTCACTCAGCGCTTCAATGAATTCTTCAAGTGCTGCTTTATCAGCAATCACTGGCGCAATGATCGCGCGAATATCCATGATGTCTCTTCCCGACGTCTTTGTTGCGGCAAGTTTAGCCTAAAGCGCGAGCAAGAGTCAGCGAGTCTGTTAACCGGGATGAAGCGCATTGAACTGGCTGCAACGGTCAGGCTGGTTTAAACTCCATGTTTCATGTTAACGAGGGGAAGTCATGTCCATCACGACAACCGGATCCGGTCTGCAGATTGAAGAAATTGCGCTGGGCGAAGGCGAGACGGCCTCTGTCGGCCAGTTTGTGAGCGTTCATTACACCGGTTGGTTGACCAACGGCAGCAAATTTGATTCGAGCAGGGATCGTAACGAACCCTTCGAGTTCCCACTCGGCCAGCGCAACGTGATCGCCGGCTGGGATGAAGGCGTTCAGGGCATGCGCGTCGGCGGTGTGCGCAAGCTGACCATCCCGCCGCAACTCGGCTACGGGGCCCGCGGAGCCGGCGGGGTGATTCCGCCGAATGCCACACTGGTATTCGAAGTCGAATTGCTCGATATCAGTTGATCAATGGCCGATACACCGCGCAAACCTCTGGGCTTGCCGGCCAGGACCCGGAGCGCTGAAGCGACGACCAGCCCGGACCGGCGACCGGTACGTGGCGTTGCGTCGAAGCGCAAGTCGGCGGCGGAAATTGCGCTGGCCAACGAGGCGTATGCCGCCAAGGCGCGGTCCTTGCAGGACAAGCCGCGCGGTACGCCGTCGCGGGCGCCGGTCGTGCCCAAGGCGCCGGCTGCGGTACGCAAGCCTGCTGCCGCGAGAGGTACGGTACAAAGCGGCGTGCGCATTTCCAAACTGATGGCCGAGCGCGGCCTGTGCTCGCGGCGCGATGCCGACGGCTTTATCGAGCGCGGCTGGGTCTTTGTCGATGGTCTGCGCGTGGGCGAACTCGGCACGCGTGCCGATCCGTCGGCAACCATCACCCTGTCCAGAGAGGCACAGATCGAGCAGACGTGGCAGATGACCATCCTCCTGCACAAGCCGGTGGGCTACGTATCAGGTCAGCCCGAGCCAGGCTTTACGCCAGCCGTTACATTGATTCAGCCGGAGAATCAGTGCACTACGCCAGACACGCCGGTTTTTCATCCGCGGCATCTGAAAGGGCTGGCGCCGGCCGGCCGGCTCGATATCGATTCGACCGGGCTGCTGGTGCTGACGCAGGATGGCCGTGTCGCGCGCCAATTGATCGGCGAGGACTCAGAGGTCGACAAGGAATACCTGGTGCGGGTTGAGGGCAGTCTCGACACCACAGGGCTGGCCCTGTTGAATCACGGGCTCAGCCTCGACGACAGGAAGTTGAAAGCGGCGAAAGTCGAATGGCTCAATGCAGACCAGTTGCGTTTCGTCTTGCGCGAAGGCCGCAAACGGCAGATTCGCCGCATGTGCGGACTGGTTGGCCTGCGCGTCGTCGGCCTCAAGCGGGTACGTATCGGCGGCGTGAAACTGGGAGATCTGCCACTCGGGCAGTGGCGTTTTCTGAGGCCGGACGAACGCTTCTAGCGCCGTTCATCTGCGCCGATCTACCGGCGCAATGAAGAGTTCCGGATCGACCATTGCGCCGTTCAGCACGACGCTCCAGTGCAGATGCGGGCCGCTGGCGCGACCGGTCTTGCCGGACAAGCCGAGGGTCTGGCCCTTACTAACTGCGTCTCCGGGGCGCGCGTCGATCCGGTCAAGATGGCAGTACAGGGTGATCAGACCGTTGCCGTGGTCGACAAATACCGTTTTCCCATTGAAAAAATAATCTTCAACCGCCAGCACCTTGCCGCTGGCGCTGGCCTTGATCGGCGTACCGCGTGCCACCGCTATATCCAGACCGCTGTGCGGCGAACGCGCTTCCCCGTTGAAAAACCGGCGCACACCGAAACGTCCGCCCAGCCGTCCTTCGGCGGGCAGGCGGAAAGCCGGATCGGTATCCTGCGCCCTGCGCCAGTGGCGTTTCAAGCCCTGGATAGCGGCCACTTCCCGATTGGCGCGTTGTTCATCGGCAACGGACAGTCGTATCTTGCTCGTATCCTTGAGCGTGATGTGCTGTTCGGGATAAGGCTTGGCGCTGACGGGAAAAATCAGTATTTTCGTTTCGTCCCCGCTGGTGACGCGTAGTTCATGAGTGCCGACCGGCGTATCGAGCGCCAGCCCCACCAGCGCATACCAGCGATGGCCATCCGCCGTGACGAAAACCTGTTGCTCGCCGAGCCAGGCCTGTGGCGGCTCGTTGATCGCGTAAGTCGTGCCGAGCGCAATCACTGCAACGCCGCCGGGAACGCTCGACGATCGCGGCAGCACCGCCTGTGCCAGCGAGGGCAGGATCAGCGCGAGCAGAGCGCAGGTCGGGAAGAGAATTGTTGCGAGAAGGCGCTGCACGTCTTGAATCTCCTACAGCGCAGTGGCCTTGAAGGTATCGCACTGGCGCAGATCGCCGGAGTCCATGCCGCGCTTGAACCAGCGCACACGCTGCGCGGAGGTGCCGTGGGTAAAGGATTCCGGAACAATGCGGCCTTGCGACTGCTGTTGCAGACGGTCGTCACCGATGGCCGATGCGGCGTTCAGGGCCTGCTCGATTTCGCCGGGTTCGATGATGTGTTTCAGCGTGTCGGCGCGGTGTCCCCAGACACCGGCAAAACAGTCGGCCTGCAACTCGATGCGCACGGAAAGCGTATTGACCTTTGCCCTGCTGGCACCTTGCCGAGCCTTGTGTACCTTGTCCGAAATGCCCAGCAGATTCTGGACGTGGTGGCCGACTTCATGAGCAATCACGTAGGCCTGGGCGAATTCGCCCGGTGCATGGAAACGCTCTTTCAGGTCGCGGTAGAAGCTGAGGTCGATGTAAATTTTCTGGTCAGCCGGGCAGTAGAAGGGCCCCCTCGCTGACTGCCCGGTGCCGCAGGGCGTTGGCGTTGCGCCACTGAAAAGAACAAGTTTGGGTTGCTGATAGCGCGAACCGCCTTCACGAAATGCCTGCTCCCAGGTGGTCTCGGTACTGGCCAGCACTTTCGCGACAAAGCGTGCCATCGGGTCATCGGCGGGCGGTTTGCGCGCAGTTACACTCTGCGGCGATTGACTTTCGATGTTGGAAGCAAGTCCGAGGATCACCGAGGGGTCAATGCCGAAGAAATAGCTGGCGGCAATGGCAATAACGATGGTGCCCAGGCCCATGCCGCCACGCCCGATACCCCCTCCACCCGAGCCTCGCCGGTCTTCTACGTTGCTGCTTTCATCCTGATCGTCGAGTCGCATGAATCCTTCCAGTGTTTTTAGTGTGAAAGTCGCTTGAGCGACTCTCGAACCTCCCCTCGCCCTCTGGGAGAGGGGTCGGGGGTGAGGGAAACGGGCAAGCCTTCGTCTTTCATAATGTGAGATGGCCTCATCCATGCCCGTTAGTCCGTATTGCTGATGCTAACAGCAGTGCCTGCTCTGCGACGGCTAATCGCTGCTCTCGCCAGATGTTCTGCCTGGCTTTTCAGCCAGCGAGCGCGCCAGTTTCTGTTGCCGGCGCGTATTTTTTTTGTCGTCGAAAAAGACATAGCGGCCGAACAGTTCGCAGCCCTTCATGCCCGGATCGCAGGGCAACCGGTTAACCTTGCCGCAGCTTCCATTGATCTCGTGTGGGCAACTCCATCCTCCGCCTGGCATGAGTGCGTCCTTGCATTAATTGCTGAAGCCGGTATTGTCCGCTGCAAGCGTCTCCGCTTCAAGCCTGCCCGGACCGGATTTGTATTGGGAAGGCGGGTCATGTCTTGAGGGTGAGTCGGAAAAGATCTCCATGGCCGGAGAATTTTTTCGCTGACTGATGGTCAGTGTACTACTCTGGCTGTTTGCTCATCTCGCGGGCAACTTGATGGCCTCTTCAACGGATTATTTATGCAAACCATGAAAAAACCGGAATCCCTGCTCAAGGAATGGATGCAAGCCATCAATGATGGCAATGTCGAGGTTCTGCTAGCGCTCTATGATGAGAAAGCTGTTTTGATTCCGACATTTTCGAACCGGCTGCTCGGCAAACCCGAGAGTATCCGGGACTACTTCGAGCGGGTGTGCAGTCGCGAGGAACTCAGCATCGCACTGCATGAAAAAACCCTGAACGTCCAGCCGATCAAGGACGAGGTCTATGGCATGCACGGCATTTACTGCTGGCGTTTTGCCGTTGATGGCGAGTTGCTGAGTTTCGAAGCGCGTTTCAGCTATGTTCTCGATCTTGGCTTGACCAGTCCGATCATTCAGCACCACTCTTCGCAGATCCCGCGCATGATCTGAACTCTGCGCGGCACCAGACAATGGCTCGATGCGGATTGACGTCCAGCTCATTGAATAGTCCGGCTACTCCGTCGGCTTGATGATCCATGCGGCAACGAGGTCGACGGCCTCGTTCTCCATGCCGACATAGCCATGGTGATGGAAAGCCCCGCACACGTCGCCCGTTGCTCCTGAACCCCCGCTGACGATGAGCGTCTTCCTGATCGGCGCGTTCTTCAATTGTTCAGCAATATTCCTTGCTTCGTAAGCCTGGCAGAACTTGCAGCCGTCGTTCTCGTGGTGAAATACCAGTGTCGGAACGCGGATTTTTTCGAGCGTCTGCCTGGGTACGGCGCCGTCAATTCGGTAGCTGGCAATCGAGGAGGTGAGCACCACGCCCGAGACAAGATTCTCGCTGTCCTGAATCGCTGCGGCAGCGGCCGAAATCGTGCCCATGCTGGTGCCGACCAGCCAGATCGGAAGCGGGCTTTTGCTCTTGATGGCCTTGAACAGGGCGACGTTGTCGGCGGCGTGTTTTTCTCCGGTGCGTATGCCACCGAGTGCCAGGTCGATACCATCCGATGGCCGACCGACCATCACGAGGTTGAACGGATAGGTCGCCCAATGCTTGCCGGTGCGGATCAGGAAATTGCCCCATGCCGGCCAGCCGTCTGCACCGATCTGCCCATAACCGCCACCACCCCCCGAAAAAAGAACGACGGTGGCCAGCGCATCGTTGCGCCAGTAGGTGTAGATCGGTAGCGTCACGCCCTCGCGCGTGGCGACACGTTGCACCTCGCCGACGCCGACTTCCTGGGCATGCAGCAGAGCGGAGCAGACAAGGGCCAGCAGGAAAGTCAGCTTGCGTTTCATTGTCGAGTCGCTTTCAGTCGTCGGCGTCGAGCAGTTCGCGCACCTTCTCGCTTGGACGCCCGATTACCGCCCTGTCACCGCGTACCACGATGGGCCGTTCGATCAGGATCGGGTAGGCGACCAGCGCATCCAGCCACTGCTCGTCGCTCAGCGTCTTGCCGGCGTAATGTCCCTTGAACACTTCCTCGCCCTGGCGGACGAGCTGTTCAGGCTTCATGCCGAGTTTCCTGAGCAGACTGCGCAGTTCATCCCTGCCCGGTGGTGTCTTGAGGTAGTCGATCACTTCGGCATTGATGCCTTCGGCGGCAACGAGTTCGCAGGCCGAGCGGCTCTTTGAGCAGCGCGCGTTATGGTAGATGACAACGGGTTTGTCTGACATGAGGTCTCCTGAAATATCAGCGCCAGATGCTGAGCGGCGGATCGGTTACCACGGCACGCAGGATGTCGCTGCGCGAAATGATGCCCACCAGCCTGCCGGCATCATTGACGATGGGGACACCACTCACGTCGCGGTCAAGCATCGCCCGCGCAATACGCCGGATGTCGGTTACCGGGCTGGCGGCGACCACCGGCGTAGTCATCACATCGCGCACCTTCCTGGCCAGAACGTCGCGCACCTGACCCTGGTCGACATTAAGCGTCGTCAACAGATTCCGGTCGCTGACGATGCCGACAAGATATAAGCCGGCGTCAAGAACCGGCGCCTGATGGATCTGGTTTTCGATGAGCACGTGCCAGGTGCGTTCGACATCATCGTCGGCATTGACCGTGATCACCCGCGGCTGCATGATCTGGTTGGCCTGGTAGAGCGGGCCGCGCTCAAGATTCTGCGGCAGCATCGCCTGATAGGCCTCTACGGCCTCTTCTGCCGGACCGCTGGGCAGCATGGTGTTGGCCTCTGCCGGAGCAACGCCGGTCTCGATTTGATCGCCAACGCGCCGAGCGGCAATGACCGGGCCGCGCCGGACAACAGGCGTCAAGCGGCTGAGGTTTTCCAGCGTACCCTGAAAAATGGGGCCGCTGATTCCGTAAATTGCAAACATGGGCGCACCTCCTGGCGACTATCTTACACTGCCTGATGCCTTGCTTCGCACTGTGCCTTGTCGCGCAGGCGTTCATTCGGCGGGTGCATTGATAAGTAATGGCTGATAATGTCAACACTGCTTTTTCTTGCCGGGGCGTTGCAGCAACCTGGCCTCGGCCGTGCGGCCGGTAAAGGCAGGGAAAACGAGGGTCGATAACGTGGAAACTGTCATTCTGATTCACGGACTGTGGATGCCCGGTATGGTCATGCTGCCGCATCAACTCCGGCTGCGCGAGGAGGGGTTTGACGCACGCCGGTTTTCATATCCTTCCTGGCGGGACGGACTGGCCGACAACGTCCGTTTGCTTTCCCGCTTCGTCAGGGAAACGCCCGGTACAGTCATCCACCTGGTCGCCCACAGCCTCGGCGGTCTGGTTGTGCTCAAGATGCTGTCGCAGGAACCCGACGCGCGCATCGGTCGCGTCGTCCTGCTGGGAACGCCGTACGTGGGCTGCCATTGCGGCTTCACTCTGGCCGCGATAGCGGGACTGTCCGTGATGGTCGGACGCACCTTCATGGACTGGTTCAGTCTGTCGCCCCCCGACCTCCCACCGGCAACGGAGATCGGCATTATCGCCGGCACCCGGCGCATCGGTTTCGGACGCATGATTCCCGGGCTGAAGCGTCCCAACGATGGCCTGATTGCCTTGGATGAAACACGCGTACCGACGGCGACAGACAGCATCGCGCTGCCCGTCAGCCATTCCGGCATGCTCGTGTCGCGTGCCTGCAGCGGCCTGATCGCCGATTTTCTCAGGACGGGAAAGTTTGTCCGTGTTTAGCGTGAAAGTCGCGCGCGACTCTCGAACCTCCCCTCGCCCGCTGGGAGAGGGGTCGGGGGTGAGGGAAACGGGCAAGCCTTCGTCTTTCAGAATTTGGGTTGGCGCCTCATCCATGCCCGTTAGACTGATGCTTGCTTCGGCCCTGTGCCTGTTCGCCTGCGGCTGCACAGGCATCAGCTACTACACCCAGGCGGTCGAAGGCCATCTGCGGCTGATGGCGATGGCGCGGCCCATTTCCGACGTGCTCGACGATGGTACGACCGATCCGGCGCTGCGCCAGCAGCTTGAAGCAGCCAGCGCCATACGGGAATTCGCCAGCCGCGAGCTTGCCCTGCCGGATAACCGCAGCTACCGCGACTACGCTGACCTCGGACGCCCCTTCGTCGTCTGGAATGTCTTTGCCGCGCCAGAGTTCTCGGTCGACTTGCAGCCGTGGTGCATGCTCTTCATTGGCTGCGTCAATTATCGCGGCTATTACGACCAGAGCACAGCCAGTCGCTACGCCAGCGAGTTGAGCAGCGCGGGAGCCGACACCCATGTCGGCGGCGTTCCCGCCTATACCACTCTGGGCTACTTCAGCGATCCGCTGCTGAATACCTTCCTGCGCTATGGCGAGCAGGAAGTTGCGCGCATCATTTTCCATGAACTGGCGCATCAGATTGTTTATGTCAAAGGCGACTCCGCGTTCAACGAGTCGTTTGCCACGGCCGTCGAGAATGAAGGCGTACGCCGCTGGCTGGCTCGGACGGCGACGCCGGAGCGGCTGCGGAATTATGAAACGCAACAGGAGCGCAAGGCGCAGTTCCGTCAGCTTGTAGTGGATTATCGTGACAAGTTGCGTGTGCTTTACGCCTCAAACTTGTCGCTCGAAGCAAAGCGCCATGCCAAGACAGAAGTGATCGCAGAAATGAAAGAAACCTACGCCGCTCTCAAAGCCGCCTGGGGCGGCTTTGGCGCTTACGATCCGTGGTTCAGCCAGCCGTTGAACAATGCCACCCTGGGCTCCGTCAGCCTGTACACGAAATGGGTCCCGGCATTCCAGGCCCTGCTCGAACAGGACGGAGGGGATCTGCCGCGCTACTACCAGAGTGTGGCCAGGCTTGCCGATCTGGCGCAGGCGGAACGGGAGGCGGCGCTGAGTCTGCTCCTGCCGAAGCCCGCAGCTCTTAAGGATTAGGCATCGCTGGACCTGGTGCAGGGGAGGCCTGACAAAAATTGAGTCAAAGTGTAGATTTCTATTGCACTAACGGGTTTTGGCATATAAAAATGGCCCGGTACTATTGGCTTTAATATTTTCCTTGGCACTATGGGATGGGTTGCTTTATGTCTATTATGAGTTTTCTGGCGAAATTATCCTGGCTCGACTGGGTCGGGCTCGCATGGTTTCTTGTCTGCTGGCTTGGTTATGAGCTGGTGGTCGAACGCGGATGGAGTGGCCGCACAACGCTGCACGAAGAAACGCATAAACTTCGCCTTGGTTGGGGGCGGGTGATGCTCACGCGAAACCCGCGCATCGTCGATGTCGCCTTGATCGGCAACTTGTTGCCCAGCCTGTCCTTTTATGCGAATACCTCGATTTACATCATCGCCGCGCTGTTTGCCGCGCTGGGCGCCCTGGATCAGTTGATGACTGCAGCATCGGAATTGCCCTTTTCACGCGTGATTTCGCGCGAGGCGACCGAGTTCAAATTACTGGTTCTGCTCGGCGTTTTTGTGATGGCCTATTTCAAATTCACCTGGTCCCTGCGGCAGTTCAATCTGCTGTCGATTACCTTGGGTTCCGTACCGCATGAGGCCAGCGAGGAAGAACTGGAACTCCATGCGCGGAAATTTGCAGCAGTCAATTCGTGTGCGGGTAATGATTTCAATCGGGGTCTGCGGGCCTACTATTTCGGCATGGCGGTAATGTCCTGGATGGTGTCGGCGTGGCTTTTCATTTTTGCGACGGTGGTTATCGTCATCGTCCTTGCCCGCCGCGAGTTCTCCTCGCCGGTACTCAAAGCGTTAACCGAATACCGTAAGGAATAGTGATACTTCAGCCCAATTCCTTCAATCCATTCGAGTTGAAAATCACTTGTACCGATCTTGATTCCCTGATCGTGAGCATGCGCAATCGTTGGGCTGAAATAGCGGTGCGATCTTCCGGAACGGGTTATCAGGTGCTGTTTCGTTATCGGATTGCCGATACCATTTGCAAGATCAGTTGATCTAAAAATACAATTATGCCCATATCAATTTACTGTTTAGTATCTTCTTACAACCCAGAGAGGTTTTATGCGCAGTAAAGAAGCGGGTGACAAGAGTCGTTTGCTAAAAATCTGGAATGTCCGGTCGATGCGCTTCCAGCTTTATCAATAGTCACTGCCAACGAACCCGAACACCTTGTTCCGTGACGCTTGGCCGCCGCAGGAAAAGTCGCCGAACTGATTCGCGTCGGCCACGTAATGATGAACTTTATTCAGCAAGGAGAACATTATGAAATCCCTGTACTACATTGGTGACAAACAGATGGAATTGCGCGAGGATCCGATCCCGACGCCCAGACCCGGGCAGTATCTGATCAAGGTTCGCAGTACCGGCATCTGCGGCTCCGACTTCGAAGGTTACCTGGGCAAGACCGGGCGCCGTACCGCGCCGATGATCATGGGCCACGAATTCTCCGGCATCA
>JAIFKU010000170.1:13554-17621 GCA_020049495.1 Accumulibacter sp. | reverse complement strand
GCGTTGTTGGAATTACTGTTCATGGAATTTCTCCTGTGCGTTACTGCGCGCGGGGCGCGGTGATCTTGGAAATGAGGCGGCCGAGATGCGGCTCCTCGACGACGTCGAGACGGCCGGAACGGTCTTTGGCGGGGTAGCCCCAGGGATTGAGGTGCTGGCAGACGAAAGCGCGATACGGCGTGCCGTCATCGGCTTTGAGGACGACCATCGAGATAACCTGATCGAGGATGCCGGGCAGTTCCAGCGACGCCTTGGAGCCGTCGATCTGCGGCGAAAACACCTTCCGATTGAAGTCGTCCAACTTCTCGTCGAGGATGCCGACCAGCCACACGTCCTTACAGCGGATGTGCTGCCACTGCGTGAGCCAGGCAATCAGTTCGCTGCCATGCAAGCCATAGGCGCCACGGTTGTCAGGCTTGCCGGTTTTCTCGCTATAGGCTTGCGGCTGGCCTTTGGACCACTGCAGGCACAGGCGGCCGGCGACGGTGATGGAGTCGACGAAAATCAGCGAGTACTTGCCAAGCAGTGCCGGATCGCCGTACTGATCACAGACCCGGTCGTAGTGCGCCTGGCTGTAGGACTGATCGTCGCGCAGCGCCGGATTCGGGCCACCGATGAAGCAGGCTAGATCGCGACACTCCGGCCACGTGCGGGGACGCACGGTGTCGCAGGGCCAGTCGCGCACGGCGAGGTCGCCATCCTCCATATCGACGAACAAGGCGCTAATCGCCTCGGTGGTCTTCAGCAAGGTTGTCTTGCCAACACCAGCGGGCCCCAGGATGACGCCAGAGGAGCGGCGGTTTTCGGC
The DNA here is from genome assembly GCA_020049495.1 of Accumulibacter sp. Lineage (GTDB taxonomy): Bacteria > Pseudomonadota > Gammaproteobacteria > Burkholderiales > Rhodocyclaceae > Propionivibrio. The sequence continues at coordinate 16,813 of JAIFKU010000170.1, read as the reverse complement.
GAGGCGCTGGTCAGCGGTGATGATCGGGAAGGCCATCTCAGACCTCCCCACCGAAAATGGCGCTGACCGTGTCGGTGCCTATCGCGCCACGGTTGCGGGCCAGGTCATGAAGGCGACGAAGTGCGGATTCCTGGGAAAGAAGCAAACTCGTCTGATCAGACATTCCGCGAATTGCAAACGCGATGTCATCAACGCTGGCATCTTCGAGTCGCAAACCATCGATGGTGGGACGTCCGCCATGGCCGGGAACGCGAATGGTTTCGGGCAGATCGGACAGAGAAAAGGACTTCTTGCGCAGTGATTCGATAAGGGTTTTAAACATGGTGGTTACTCCGAGAGCAGCACGAGCCGGTAGCTGGCTTTGCCAACCTTGACGGTGCGTGTGAAGGTGAATTGGGGACGCAGGAATTGGCTGTTCATGCCGCCGCTCCCTGATCAACATGTGCAGAGGTGCTCGTGTGCAGGCATTTGGCTTCGTACTGCTCAATGTCCACGAGGCGATACATGACACGCCCCTGCAGTTTGAGAAAAAGCGGGCCGATGCCGTCAGAACGCCAGCGTTCGAGCGTCGCTTCACTGACGCCCCAGCGTTCAGCCAGTTGCCCCTGGTTGAGGTGTTTGATGCTCACGTCTTGCTCCTTTCGGTTGTTGAGAGAACGTGAGCAAATTTTGGCAACCAGGGGGTGGGCAAACCGGTGGGCAAGGTGGACTGAAGTTGCGGGCATTCCTGGTAATTCAGCCGGCGCCGACGGAAACAGGACGAAAAAAAGCCCAGCGGATTAGGCCAGGCTTCTTGGGGGGCGTCAGGTGCTGACGCGGACTCAGAAATCAGCCGGGAGGCGGAAACGGATCGTTCCCATAGCTGTTGCGTTCACGGATACGTCCGTTCTCACCATGGATGAGAACTTCGCTTTTCTGATTGATGGCAATGTCGCGTGCTGCACGCTCGGCTTCCGCCTGCGTGCGATGATGCGAGGTATCACGCGTATTTCCTTCACCGCGAACAGCCCAGTTGCCGTCGCGACTGACGACGTGTTGATTTTTACCGCTCATGTTTGAATCCTTTCTGATACGTTGGAGGTGTAAATACCCGAACCGGGCATCCATTATGGTCGTCGATGAGTTACCTCCTTTCCAGATTCACGAATTCGGGCCGCAGCCAATAGTGGCCGCCGTTATCCGCTTCGATAAACGTGTCGAAAACTACTTTGTGGCGCTTGAAAATGTCAGCCTTGCGGAACGGACCGTCGAAATTCATGGCTTCGGCGATATGCCGCTTGTGGACCTCGTCGCCATCGGCGTCTTCGAGGATTTTCAGGAAGGCGTAGACCCGGGGCGACAGTGAGCACTCCTCGCCGCTAATCAGAGCAACGCGCCTGGAGTGCATCACTCGCAGCGAGGTCTCGTCTGTGGTCTGGGGGATGGCCAGCACAGGAAGGAACGCTTCGAGGTTCTCAACCACGAAGCCGACCTTCTTCAGGTGAGCAATTGCGCGCAGCGGCACCACGTGACGATTGTATAAAGGTGTTGTCCGGAGTCGCTGGACGTCCGTTGTGGTGATAATGATCTCGGCGCCCGGGGCAGACAGATTGTTTAAAGCATCATTTATCGTACCGGCTGCTTCTGCAAGTCGCCTGCCAAAGAAGATCACATGACGTCGCCGACCATATTCGCGCTCGCCAAGTCGCCACAACACACCATCGACGACTGGCTCGACCCGATAGTTTGATGCCAGCTTGATCGCGCCGTTGAGCCAGCGCGCGACCTTCGGTGGCTGTATGTGCCACCACCGCGCATGCTCGGCATGCAGTGGAATCCAGCCGCATTCCGGACAGCAACCACGATAGGGGAATTCGTCTGCAACCCTTTCTTCGCAGGCCACCGGCCGAATCACTTCGACACCGCACTCCCGGCACAAAACCCCATCCGCCAAGTCGTTCGCCAGCGTCAAGACGTCGACGTCGCGCAGGTGCTGGAAGACATCGGCGCGCTCGCCACACCAGACGGCATCCGGCGCCAGGCGCGGGTCCGGTTGTTCGATCAGCCAGCACAGATCGCTCAGTGCCCGATCGTTCAACGCCGCTCCCAAATCAGGCAGCGGCGCCATCAGTGCGACATCCCCGTCGGGACATCGGCCAAAGCGACGATATTGGCCGCAATGGGCTGCATCACGCCCCAAGCAAGCAGCAGGGCCTCCGACAACTTGGCGTCGTCCTCTGTCATGTTGCGCAGGTTGCTGATGCCGCTTTGCTTGAGTTCGATGTGTAGGACGCGGCCAATGCGCGACGATCCAGACGGCAGGAAGTAAATCGTTACCACCGCCTCGAGAATGTTGAAACCACTGCCCAACAGACGGTGGTCAAGTTGATGCGACCGCACGCACTCGAGGGCGTCGGGCGATTCCCGCATGCCGTTCGGCTTGATGATGAGATCGCAAAGGGGTGGTAACGCTGACCGCAGGCGGGCCTGCGACAAGCGGATGTATTCGACCTGATGAGCCGCCAGATCCACCTGGCTGTCGTCGAAAAGTTCAAAGCCGTCGCGAAGCCGGTTCAGGAAGAACATCGGCGCCAGGATGACTTGCGGCTGGATGGCTTTCTTGAGGATGTGGCGCCCGAACAGCGTCAATACAGTCGTCTGTGCCTTCTTGCCGCCAGGTACGAGGATGTCGATCACACCGCTTGCCGGGTAGATGACCAGATCGATGGCGAGCGGCGGACGTGTGGCACGCCAATGGGCACGGTCATCCTCGCCAAACTCCAACTGCTGCTGCGGGTTGTCCTCGATCAGGATGCCCATTTGAACGCCACCATCCAGGTGACGGTCAAGCGTTTCGATCTGGCACGCCCTGGGCGCTCCCTTGCGCGGCGTAAACTCCGCTGCAAGTGCCTTCTCCAGCGCCCGGAGTTCGGGCTCGCCACGGTGCAGTTGATCGCACGGAGCGATCTTCAAACGCTTCCATCCCCGGCTGCCACTTTTCAGGTTGAAGGCCAGGATCGCAGCAGCCAGACCGTAGAGTTCTGGCCAGTTCGCCATGATCCACAGGGCACGCTCGGCATCGCTCGACAATTGAGGAAGGTCATCATGCAGCGGCGCATTGGCCTTGGCGGCATTCCTCAGTGCGTAGATGCCATGCTGATTAGCGAACTCATGCACCTGACGGAGTTCACGATGAAGAAGGCCCGCCTGGCTTGAGTCCAAATTCTCGATGTGGGCGATCAGGCTGATGGCGAGTTTGTCGGCCGGTATGTCCCAGTTG
>JAIFKU010000170.1:0-13525 GCA_020049495.1 Accumulibacter sp. | reverse complement strand
TTCCGGTAGTGCAATCTTCCTGGTCTGGAAGTAAAATTTCCAGGATCGAGCAGGAACCTGACGGATGAGTTGGCGATAATTGAATGCGGCCATGTTGTTAGTCCTTATCTGCTTGGCCGCCGAGTGGATTAAAGCTTTTTCCCGCGAGGCCTCTGTTAAGATTAACTACGCTAACCCCTGACAATTATTACGTAACAGCAACAATATATTTACTACTATATCGGGAGTTTAAGAAATTCTACTAGCTGATGATTGTCATGTCAAGCCGGTGCTTTTTCGTTCGTAATAACGTACTATTGGCAAATAAAAACTATTACTTACTGCCAACCCTCATAGGGCCAACTGAACACAGGAGATGCCGTGGCAACCCCACTGGGCGAAAAGATTCGTAAGTTACGTAAGGAACAGAAACTCAGCATGGAAGCATTGGCCGCTGCCGCTGACATGAGCAAAAGTTATCTGTGGGAATTGGAAAATAGCGACGATGCCAACCCGACAATGGACAAGTTGGCCAGTATTGCAGCAGTCCTCAATACCACCCCAGAGTTTCTGGCTCACAACGAGCAGAATGACAAGCCCGAGGATGCTTTCGATAAGGCGTTCTTCCGAAATTACAAGACGCTGGATCCGGGAACCAAGCTCCAGTTGTTGGAAATTCTCAAGACGTTGAAGAAAACCCCGGGATGAACTCGACAACGACCGGCCCGATCCCATGGGCTAACCGCCTGAACAGGCTCATAGACCAGTTTCATCAGGTCCATGGTGGGGATCGCTTTCCGATCAAAGTCGAACAGTTGATTCTCGACATCCCGGATACGTTGAAGACGGGTGAGCCGATCACCGTTAAGGGTGACGTCATGGATCCTGAGTTTGAAGGCGCGCTCTTCAATCTCAATGCCGGTCAGGTCGGCCAAGGTCACTGGGCCATTATCTACAACAAAGCGATTATCTCGTCGGGGCGAATTCGTTTCACGCTTGCACACGAACTTGGCCACTACCTATGCCACCGCCACCTTTATGGGGAGTTCAATTGCAACGAAGCCGATACATTGCACTGGGACTCTCCGGAGCGTCAGTTGGAGAACCAGGCAAACCAGTTTGCCTCTTATCTCCTGATGCCCCGACCAGACTTTGAGGCACAGATCGGGTCAGCGACCATCGACCTGGATATTCTTGGCGGCTGCGCTGATCGCTACGGCGCATCATTAACATCTGCCATCCTGAAATGGCTCGAATTCACGACCAAGCGCGCAGTCTTAGTGATGTCCCGTAATGGTGTCGTGCAATGGTCGTGTGGCAGTAACACTGGCAAATGGTTGTCGATGGCGTTGAACAAGAAATTGCCGAATGGAAGGCGGCGTGAACTTCCTGCTTGTTGTTCGACTCGGCTGAACACAGATTCCAATGTCGATCGGGAAGGGAGGCAGATGGCGGCCCGTGTCTGGTTTCCCAACGAGCCTGAAGACATGCCGCTGAGGGAAATGCGCGTCGTATCCGACAACTACCGTCAGACGATGACTTTGCTTGTCCTGCCCCCGGAGCTCAAACCTTGGGAGGCGGCCAACAGCCAACAAGGTAGAAGATGACGTAGATGAGAGTCTCGAGCCCACCATAGACCGCTTTAAACAACGGGCTCAGTCAGTAAATCGTCATAGGCGGCGTTTGCGTTTAGCCGCAGCGTTCCGCAATGACACGCAGTTCCCTGATGGCCAGGGCATAGGTATCTCCGGAAAATCTGTTCCATATAGACAGTTGGAATTGATGGACCCAAACCAATGTGCCCCACAAACAATTCTCCTGAGTGCAGCGTAACGGGCTCGCCAATCACCTCTCTCCGCGCCATAGCCATGATCCTGGCTCACGGCGTCCTGCGTCTGCAACAACGTCAGAAACAACTTGATAGCCCCACCGAACAGAGCGTTCATGACCACGTCTTGGTAACCAAAGGAGAGACGGTGTGACCGACAAAGTATTGGCCCGGGTGCTGGCCCTCAAAACCACACCGATTCCTGAACTCAAGCAACTCTGGCGTGATCTGTTCGGCAAGGAGCCACCCCCCTACAACCGCCGCTTTCTGGAAAACCGCCTAGCCTACCGTCTGCAGGAACTAGCCTACGGTGGACTCAAAATAAGCACCATCAAGCGTCTGGAGCAGTTGGGTGAGCAACTTGACGGCGGAAAGAAGCGCGTTCGCAGCCAGCGTACTGATGACCGTCCGGTGGCCGGCACCAAACTGATACGCGAATGGCAGGGCACCCCTTACGAGGTCATCGTTCAGCCTGACCATTTTGAATATCAAGGCAAGCGTTACCAGTCGCTGTCATCGGTCGCCCGAGCGATTACCGGCACGGTCTGGAACGGCTGGCAATTCTTTGGTCTGCGGTCGGCACGGAGTTACGCATGACTGTTGTCGTCCGAAAAATGCGCTGCGCGATCTACACGCGCAAATCCACCGAGGAAGGTCTCGAGATGGACTACAACTCGTTGGATGCGCAGCGGGATGCCTGTCACGCCTACATCGCATCGCAGAAGTCCGAGGGGTGGGTGGCCCTGCGCGACAACTACGACGATGGTGGATTCTCGGGTGGCACGCTTAACCGGCCGGGTGTGCAGCGCTTGCTCGAGGATGTGCGGGAAGGACTGGTTGACGTCATCGTGGTCTACAAAATCGATCGCCTGTCGCGATCCCTCGCCGATTTCTCGAAGTTGGTGGAGTTGTTTGATCAGCATAAAGTAACCTTTGTCTCGGTCACACAGTCGTTTAATACCACGACATCGATGGGGCGGCTGACGCTGAACATCCTCTTGTCCTTCGCTCAGTTTGAGCGGGAACTTGGCGGTGAGCGGGTGCGCGACAAAATCGCAGCCAGCCGCGCCAAGGGCATCTGGATGGGTGGCATGCCACCCCTTGGCTACGACGTGGTCGAACGCAAACTGATACCGAACCGTACGGAAGCCAAACTGGTCAGGCGAATCTTTGAGCGATACATCGCTCTGGGCTCGATTACCGTTCTGTCCAACGAACTGCGCGTCGAAGGGGTGACCACCAAGTCCTGGACGACGATCAAGGAAAAACACCGCACTGGCAAACTGATCGACAAGGGCTACCTCTACAAACTGTTCAAGAATCCGGTGTTCATTGGCGTTGCCGCCTACAAGGGGAAACACTTCACAGGCGAGCATGAGCCGATTCTCGATCGTGGTCTATGGGAGCAAGCCCAGGAGATGCTCGGGCGGAAAGAACCTGAAAAACGCGCCCGCCAGGTGCGATCGGGCCGTGTGCCGGCATTGCTCAAGGGTCTAATTTTTGCTGATGACGGCTGGGCCATGACACCCAGCGTGACGTTGAAGAACGGCAAGTACTACCGTTACTACGTAAATACCGCATCGATCAAGATCGGCAAGGACGCCTGTGTGATTTCGCGCGTGCCGGCCGGCGAAATTGAAGCCGCCGTGGTTGGCCAGGTTCGAAAGATTCTGCAGACTCCGGAAGTCATGGCACGAGCTGTCCGGGAGGTACAGGCACAGGATCCGGAGGCCGATGCTCAAGCGGCCATCCAGACGCTGCAGTCGATCGAGCCTGTGTGGAGCGAACTCTTCCCGGCCGAGCAGGCGCGGATCGTCCAGTTGCTGGTTGATCGAGTGACGGTCAGCACGACTGGAATCCGGGTCGATATGAAAACTGCCGGCATGAAGGAATTGATTCAGTCCGTCATCGCCGAACCTGAACTGAAGAAGGCGGCATGATGGCGAACGAAGTCGTTTCGATCAATGTGCCGATGACCTTCAAAAAGCGCGGTGGACGCAAGGTGATCGTGCTGCCGGACGGCACTCAGGGTAATCCGGCACCGCGTGCCACAATCGACAACACGATGGTCAAGGCGCTCGCCCGAGCCTTCCGGTGGCAGGCACTGCTGGAAAACGGGATCTTCGGATGTCTGGATGAAATTGGCAAGGCCGAGCGGATCGCACCGTCGTTCGTTAGTCGCGTTATCCGGCTGGCGCTGCTGGCACCGGACATCGTTGATGCCATTTTGGATGGTCGTCAGCCGGCCCACCTGACGTTGAGAGATTTGATGGGGCCATTTCCCGTACAGTGGGATCGGCAACGGCAATTTTTCTCTTTGGTCGCAATCGATAGAACATCACACTCGCTATTGAATCAATCGAGCCCCAGACATTAAATACTTAAATATACGTCTTTACACCATGTGTAATACTGGACTTGACTAATTAATAAACAGGTCCTAAACTAAACGCATGGAAGTTGAGTTCGATGATGACGATCTAGACCGCCTTGAGACCGACGCTCAGTTCACCGCTGGGTTTTCGCAGGAAATCGTGCGCTCGTATCGAAGGCGTATGCAGCAGATTCGCAGCGCGGTTGATGAACGTGACTTTTTCCAGCTCAAGTCATTGCGATTCGAGAAGCTTAAAGGAAACAGAGAAGGACAGCACTCCATCCGGCTAAATTTGCAATGGAGATTGATTTTGGAACTTAGAGGGGCGAAACCCCCGAAGGTCGTCGCAATTATTGAGATTGTCGATTATCACTAGACATTGGAGAGACCATGAATGCTCGTACACCTGCCGAAGTTTTCCCGCCCGGAGATTTTCTGCGGGAAGAATTAGAAGCACGGGGATGGAGTCAGCAGGAGCTTGCCGACATCTTGAATCGCCCCCCGCGGCTAATCAGCGAGTTGATTAGCGGAAAGCGCGCTATCACCCCTGAAACTGCGCGCGGCCTGAGCGAGGCTTTTGGAACCTCGGCGGGATACTGGATGAACCTGGAGAGCCAATACCAGCTCTCCAAGGTAAAAGTGGCCGACGATCATGTGGCGCGCAAGGCTCGCCTATACAGCAAGTTTCCGGTACGGGAGATGCTGCGTCGTGGCTGGGTACGCGCCAGTGAGAACCTGGATGTTCTTGAGCAGCGTTTCTGCGAATTCTTTGGGATTCACGGCCTAGATGAAGATCCGTCGCTAAGTCATGCCGCAAAAAAAACACATGCAGTCCTTGATGCCACACCACTGCAACTCGCATGGCTTTTCCGTGTGAAGACCATGGCACAGCAACAGAAGCCGGCAGCCTACTCACGGAAAAAACTGATTGCGGCGCTAGAAAAGCTGAAGGCTCTTGTCACCTCACCCGAGGAGGCTCGTCATGTGCCACGCATCCTGTCTGAAGCTGGGGTTCGGTTGGTGTTAGTTGAACCTATGGCTGGCTCAAAGATTGATGGTGCTTGTTTTTGGCTCGATGACAATAAACCTGTGATTGGCATGACTTTGCGTTTTGATCGCATCGATAACTTCTGGTTTGTCTTGCGCCATGAAATTGAGCACGTGCTCGCTGGAGATGGCAAAGATAATGCCATTCTTGACACCGATGCAGGGGAAGCCGAACACGATCTACCCGAATGTGAAGTGCAGGCCAATGCCGCAGCTGCCGACTTCTGTGTCGCGCGAGATCAGTTGGAGGACTTCTGCCTGCGTGTTGGCCCATTCTTTTCTGAGCAACGCGTTGTGCTGTTCGCTCAACGCATCGGAGTACATCCGGGCCTAGTCGTCGGTCAATTACAACGCAAGCTTGAACGTCACGACTTCCTTCGCAAGCACCAAGTTAAGGTACGTAGTTGTGTTCTACCTTCGGCAGACGCCGACGGGTGGGGATCGTTTTCTGAATAAATATTGGGAGCAGTTATGTCCGCCTACGCAAATCAGATTAAGAACTATATCGAACGCTACCGTGCAGAGGTTGGAGGCGATGGATTACTTGATGCCCACGAGGTGGCCGAGTGGGCCTATCAGCGGGGCCTTCACAAGCCCAGTGTGCGAACTGTCATTGATGCCATAGCAACTGACATTTCTCAAGTATTTCGCGAGGACTACCGCACCGACAAGAACGGCCAGCGCTATCGGGCCATGCATGCTGTTCGTTCCAAAAAGGGTGATAAATCCATGTCGCTCTGGGCTGACATGGATGACGAACGCGCCCCGCGTTCACACTTCGTAAAGTCGTTTGCTCAACGGCGCCAGCAAATTGTTGGCGACTGCTTCCAACTCAAGACTGACGTAGACGTTTACAACGACAAGAACTCAAATCAACCACCAATCCAGACACACCTAGACTTCTCGCTTGACGTGGAAGAACTTCAGTTGCCTTACAAGCTAGAAAAAGCTGCCTAAATGACGCGCAAAACACCTTAGGTCCGGTTATAGCGTTGGTCGAAAAACACTGTCTGTATGGTCACTAGCTCAGCGAATTGTGCCACCCCTCGTCATACGCACTCCAAACAGGCTCGATTCCGTTCAATGGTTTGATTAACAGGCGCACGTGTGGAAACTTCGAGCCCAAGGTTACGTGCCACTGCATTAACCTTGGTGAGATAGTGAGGGATTCAATGCCATAGAAATTCCTCTCAGAGTCTGAATAATTTCTTGATCTCGTTCTCTGCCGTTACCGACATCTCATCTTTCTCGTACTGCCTGACATTCGCCACAATGGTTTTTGCGCGCTTAATTTCATTGTTTACCCACTGCGAGTACGACGTACTGGTATTCAGGTATTCAATGACGGAGAGGAAGTAATCCTTCTGATTGGCTTGAAACCAGAAGCTCAGGCCGCAGACCCATTTCTCCATCTCGAAGGATTGGAACGGGAATCCGGCAGTTGCGTTCCAGTACTTGAATAGCCGGATGGTTGGCTTGATCAGCGATTTGTGCTCCTTGTTTTTCGCTTCAAGCGTAGCGTTGAAGACGTTCGGGTTCGTGATCATCCAACCACCCGCCCCATTGGGTATCTGCAACTCGTCAAGCCATGTGGTCGTGGCTGGTACCAAGTCGAATTTAATGTGGTTCAGCTCGAGCACAATAGTCGGAGCGGACTGATAGATTTCCGATGAGCCGTACCGCTTTTCGACGAAGGTTTTCAGGCGATTCAAGTAGGTTTGCGGCGTGGCGTTGTTCTCGCTGAAAACGACCATGTAATCGATATCGGACTGTTCATCCATTGAGCGGGGCAGAATTGTGCCTCTTGTTGACGACCCGAAACGAAAATACTGTGAGATTGTGCCGGTGTTAAAGTACGACGCCATCCGAGATTGAAGCGTTGTGATCGAGGTGCCAATCGATGACTGCTCCGTTGAAGAGAGCACGGCATTGCTGGCCGTGTTCGTGAGAAAGCTCAGTACCTACAGCCTTTCAGTCCCCTTTGTCCACTTTGTGGGTCGCCTCACCTTCTTCGATCCCTTTTCGAGCGGCAACAAATGCTCTGCGCGGAATACTCGGGCTCTTCAGGTTTAACTCGTTGCGCGCCGCCGAAAGTGATTTCAGCTTTTCGGGAAGCTCGTCCAGTCGATCTAACTGAAGCAGTTCGATCTCCCGGAAAAATCGTGCCTCGTTACGAAGGGTAAGGAACTGACCAGCGGCGGCCCGGTGCATCGCAGCGTGCTCGTTTGGTTTTAGAAAAGTCATCAACCCTGTGAGCAACGAAGCCAGAAGTGTGAAAGCTGTCGCCCACTCAGGTTGGCTCTTGATCAGAGTCGCTCCGGCGACTGCTCCGAGAACGGTTGCCGGAACACCCAACCAATAGTTGCGCCGCACCCATGTATCTTCGGCGTTAAAATGCCCCTTGCTTGAATAGAGGGCGTCTTCTTCAAGTCGCTCGGCCTCACTGCGTAGTGCAGAAATCTTGTCTTGGTCGACAGTTGTCATTCCACTCATTGTGCACACTCCCATTGTATTGTCTTCACGCCTAGCCCTTTCCCTTTTGGGGTAAGGCTACTCTTCGATCTTCAGGGCGTAGCGATTGGGAACCCGAATCGCGCGCTTCACTTTCACATCCGGGGCAAGAGTCCGAACCAGGCTTTCCACCTTCTTGAAGTCGCCATTGCATCCGACAATCACGGACACCAGAGCGCCCTTCGGAAGTTTCAGATAACCATCGTCGGTCATCAACGTGCCTGTGTCGATGGCGTGCTTTCGCTCTTGGGCGACGATCCTGCATTCTCTTTCGTAACGCCAAGGTTCGGCCTTGGCGAGAAGAATACGAAGTGCGTCCGCATCCTCGAGGCTGTGTAGTTTCATGACCGGAAACTCGTCCAAATACTCGCACGGCAACGCGGCGCACATGACATCGTTTCGCAGGCTGAACTCCAGACAAATCCCCTTGTGGCTGTCGGAATAATGGGCCCACATGAGAAAATTTCCCACGTCCGGTCCTAGACAGTAAACACGATATCTCCGGAGAATCGTTTCCACCGAGGATTCTGAGATTCCCATCACGAACGCAGCCGCGCGTGCCGGGTCGATCCTGAGCGCTTCCTTCATGGCCTCGATGTCCGGTTCAGACATTTTTCTGCGACGACGGCAGATGTCAACGGCCCAAGCCACGTGCTTCTCGTTCTCCTCGGGGTCGGCCAAGATTTCAGTGTTAAAGAACGGTTTGCAGTCCCAAGGATCGTTGAAGTCACCAGGGCTGGAACAGTAAATCACAAGGTCCTTGAGTGTTCTGGCAAGGCGCTTCTTGTTAAACGGCTGCCAGTGGTAGAGCACGCGGTGTCCTTCCTCGAAAGCTGTGGTCGCCATGGTCAGATCACTTGACGTTGAGAGACTTGATGGAGTTGTTTCAGGTGCAGTGGCGAGATCAAACTGAGAAGCTACTAATCTCTTAGCCCATCAACCTCATCCCTTTTCTGATTTTTGCTTCCGGCTCCAGAGTTCCTCACACGGTGTCAGGTGATCGCGGATATCCGACACCTTCTCCCCACCGAAGCCCCACTTCCCTTCTGCTGCATAGTCCATCAACTGTCGCCGGCGATTCTTGCTGGCCCAGCTGCCATGCACGCCCTTGGAATCCGGCTTAATGTAATCCCGCATCAGGGCGGCAACGAATTCCGACTCCGTATGGGTGTTTTCTTCGTGCCGTAGCGCCAGTTCGTGCTCCAACTCGCCCGATGGCGTGAAGTAGGCGCTGTTGTCGAACAGAAGCGCCGATAGACTCAAGAGATGGTCAACGGCCGAATCCTCTGTGAGCAACTGCAGGACGTCATCGATATACGAGGTGTCTGTTTTCTGGAAAACGATGTGGCCCCGTTTGAAATCGGCCTCAGTGGGTGCAACGAGCTTTCCTTCATCGTCGTTCAAATTGAATTTCGCCTGTGCGGTCAGGTTCGTGAATGACGAGGTCGATACCAACACGCCGCGCACCCTGAACGTCCATTCCTCGCCCTCAAACTCCACTTTTTGGCCGCTGGCTGCCAACTGCCGCTCAACCACATGGGGCATGAACAACGTGGAAACGATCTTGTAGTCCAACCAGCCGCCGCCTGCACCCACAGTTAATCCCTTGGGGTCGACGAAGCCGAATATTTGTGTGCGCGTCTCGTAGTCTACAATCCAGACGATGAAGTCGGGGTAGAACCAGTCCGAGTCATCCACTCTCAACCGGAAGGACTCGTCACGCTTCTCGATATTGCGTTTGAGCCAGATTTCCTTGTTTCCCCATTTAAGCGGTGTCTTGTCGCTCTTGGGGTGATTGCCTGCTGGATACAATCGACGGATCAGGTCGCGAACAAAGGCTTCTTCATGCTCGTCCAGCTTGCCTGGTCCGACATCAATGTCATCCTGGCGAGGCGAGAGCAGCAGGGGTTGATACACGCTGCCCGGTGCAAGGACTTCGATGGAACCCTGGGGCTCAACAATCAATGGAAGATTGTCGATATCCGGACAAGAGAGCGAGGCTCCAAACAGCCCGCTCTGCACGGGCTGCGCTGGTTTTTTGCTAGGCATTCAGGAAGTCCTTGAAATACTGGTCAGGAATGCCGCTCTCTTGCGCCGCGATCAGGGCGTAGCGACTCTTCCGGTTTTCTTGTTTTCGATACGCGCCTTCAAACAGACGACGAACCACCGTGGCTGCCAAACGATTGAGGCGCACGAGGTCACTGGATTCGCGCACATTCAACATGCCGGACATGCCAAGAATCTCGTATTTCTCACTGGCCAATGCGCTGTTGATGGCCTGACGGTCAAAGGCAAAATTCCACCAGCGTTGGGTGCGCTTCCATTCCACCATTTCGCGATACACCCCATCGCAATCAAGCAGTACGGACCATTGCTTGAACTCAGCGGTGATGTCCTGGCCGACAATCCCCTGCAAGGCCGATACATTGCCGTCCTTGAGCTTTGATGTCGCAATCGAAGCCGTCAGCGATACCTTTATTCGGTTGATGCCCGTGAGCCACCCTGCACCCGTAGCGGATACCTGAAAATCACTGGCCGGAGGGGCGATGGCGCGAACAGATTTCAGTACAGGTGGTGTGTGCTTGCGAACATTACACTCGATTCGTTTTGAATCCGGCACGCCATTGTCGATGAGACTTTGCAAAAAAGTATCGAGGTAGCCCGATTTCAGACCGAACACGTAGGCAGTCTGCAAGGGCGCGAGTTCTGCCGGTGGTTTATCCAGTCGTTTGCCATTCCCGCCCACGCCGGCAAAACGTACCACGCGACCAAACATTTGAATGATGAGCGATCCCTCGCCCTGGCCGAGACGCAGCAGCGTCAGGCTGGAGGCACGGAAATTGTCCCAACCCTCGGCAAACCGCCGGGAGCCAATCAGCACATTGAGACCGCTGCCCGGCGCATCGAGTGCGGCAAACAGCGAACTCGACATCGCGTCATCTTCTACAGGCAGCTTCGCCGATTCCAGTGCCTTCTTCAGGCCAACGGCGTCACCGACGTTAACCACACCGTAATAGTGCGAGGTGTCGCCGCGCAGTAGACCCAAGCCCAATTCGCCGGTGGCTGACTTGATGATGCGCAATACGGGTTTGTCGCCTTGTTGCCAGCCGAAACAATCGGCGAGTACGCGTTCGGCCAGGGCCTTGGCATTCCAGCCGACGGTGGCCTGTCGCACCTCGGAAGGCAGCATCTCGGCACCCACGGTTGTTGCTGCCAGCAGTTGGTTCACGCTCTCGGCCAGCTTGGCTGGCAGCGCCAACATGGTCGAGAGATAGGTCAGTACATCGACGACGTCCGATGTTTGTTGCTTGTCGTTTTCATTTTTCAGGCTGCCAATAACCGAGAGGCCGAGCAGCACCCATAGCGGCGAGGCCACTTGCAAACCGAGGCTGGTCGCTGTCTGCTTCCCCTCGGCCGAACGGAAGCACGCCACCTGGTGCCAGTAGGCCAGCAGCGCTGCGGTCATGGTCTGTCGCTGCGCTGTGACGCTGGCATCCTCCTTGGCCTGCACCCGCACATGCCAGAAGTCCTTGCCATACCGATCCTGGTGAAAACGGTCATACGCGTAGTCGAAAATCACTGCCTTGGCGTAACGATCGAAGGCATGTTCGCCTTCGGCAACCTGACCAAAGGTGGCGGAAAACTCAATCAACAGCCCCCGATGCGCCGGCATCGGCGCATCAATGCCTGCCAAATCGGCTTGCAAGGCCTTCCACACACTGGCCTCGGATTTTTGCCCCTTGTGCCCCTCGTCGACAAACACCAAATTGCGTCCGTCGGCAAACACCGAGGTTGGCACGGTAACACCGTCACCTTTCTTCTCGGTTGCCAGCTTGTTGATGTCCAGAACGATAACCGCATCGGGCGGCAAACGCCCCATCGATGAGGCATCGCCATCCATCGGGTAAGCGAATACCTCCCAGGCCGACAGCTCACGCAACTTATCGGCGTGCTGACGGGTCAGCGATTCGGAAGGCGTAATAACAATCAGGCGATCCCAGGAGCGGCGCTTTTCAAGCAATGCCAGGCAGGCATGTAGCACATGGGTCTTTCCCGCTGCCGTCGCCATCCAGAAGGCAGCCAATTGCAGGTCGGCGTCGACGAATTCCGTCACCGCCTCGCCCTTGGGCTTGTGCTCCTCAAGGTAGGCATTTAAACGAACGAGGAAGGCCGCCGCATCATCCAGCTGGGCATGCACCCAGTGCGAAAACAGCATCAGGGCAAGATACTGGGCATACCGGGGCGCAAAGCGTACCCGGCTACAGGCTTGGCGCACCTCGCCATCCAATGCCGACAAATGGGCAGCATCCCCAGAGCATACCGAACTGAGGGCTTCCAGGTATTTGCCGTCGGTCAAGCCACGGGCTGCGCCGATGTTGTTCTCAACGGTGCGCAATTGCGTCATCGCCGCCGTCAAGGGAATTCCCAGTTCGGCCGCCAGCGCATCGCGCAAGACTAGTGCTGCTTTCAGCCGGGCATGGCCGGATCGCTTCGCCACTGCCATTACGACCTCCCGAACTGCGCCGCGAACACCGACTCGATGGCTTCCAGGCTGTCGCAACCTTCGAAGCTGAGGCTAGCCGGATCATTGGTATAAACACGGTCAGCCGGATGCTGCGCCAGTTTGCCGGCCACCCATAGGGCTGAATCCTTGGCTGTGCAATCGCGAAAAAACACCGCCACCGATTGGCCGCGCCGGTTGCGGCCGAGAATCACCACTCCTTGCGATTCCCGATACAGTCGACTGACGTCCATGCTCAGTAGGTAGGGAATGCTCTCCACCAGATCGACCTCGCAGGGGCGAGCCTCGCCACCGCCCTCGGCACGCTTCAACTGATAGCCGAAGGGGGAAGAGAAATGATCTATGCCGCAATAGATAGCACGGGATGTCTTGTCCAAGCGATAGCGCAGCGCGAAGGCTGGGTCCTGAAACAGAAGTTCGCCAGACTCCCCCTCATTAATGCCGGCATCCAAACTTTCCAGCGTGTCGTCGTACTGCTCCAGTGATTGCACACGAACGAATGCCCCAGGACCGGTGATCTTTTGTGCCGCGCCGCCATCCCAGTCCAGTGATGCTGAAACCTTTTTGATACGAGGCAGCGTGACTGCCTCGAAGTACTTGTTGACCTCGACGACGAGGAAACGAGTATTGGTGTCCGAGGTGGCATTCATTTGAAGCACGGCGTGCGCGGTAGTGCCCGAACCCGCGAAGAAGTCAATCACGAGAGCATCGTCCTCAGTGGCTCCAGAAACCTTGAGCGATTCCTCTACTGCAAACACGTACTTGGGATAGGAAAATACATCGTGCTGCTTGAACAATTTCTTGAGTACGCCCGTGCCATGCTCCGTAGCCGAAAACTTCGAATCAATCCACATCGTGGTTGGCAGGACGCCTGAGTTTGCTGGGCGGTATTTGTAGTAAACAGTCCAAGTGCCAGCCTCGTCTTTAGTCGCTCGAAAGTTCTTCGGCTTCTTATTTACGTCATCATGCTTGTAACGCCATGTGCGCTCAATCTGGTTATCATCGATTGGGTATACAAGTGTCTCGCCAGATTTTGGATCTTCCTGCGCTGTCCAACTACGTGTGGATTCATCCCAAGTCATACGCGGAACTCGGATACCCGCCTCACTCACAAATAGTGGGTAGTAAAGGGTGCGACGTGCTCCACGTTCGGAATTCGAGCCTCTTTTTCTGAATAGCTCCCACATGTAGGAGCCATCCTCGTCCGATTCCTTGTAGCGTTTCATCTGAGCGGCTGTGCGGTCTAATCGATCCAGAGAGCTGT
>JAIFKU010000124.1 GCA_020049495.1 Accumulibacter sp. | reverse complement strand
CTGGTTAAAGAAGTCTTTAATGCTGGTAATCATGGATACCTCAATGCGGCCATGGTGCTTCTAATTCGAACGTCACATAGCAAAAAGCCCACTCCGAAGAATGGGCTCGTTGCTTGGAAGTTCTGGTGGCCAGTCGCGGAATCGAACCACGGACACGCGGATTTTCAATCCGCTGCTCTACCAACTGAGCTAACTGGCCAGGAAAGGCGGCATTATAGCGAGTCGCCCCTGCTTCGTCAAAAGCAAACGGCCGCTTTCTCCTCACGCATTGTTCAGGCAAAACCTGTTTGGATATGCTCCGGGATGGCAGGCGTTGGCGGAGGCATACGATGGGCCGGGAAGACCACCCGGGCAATCGAGCCGGCTGCCCGTTCGCCCTGGCTGTTCGCGGTGTGTGGGCGAAGACTTGCGGCGGCCCGATGCAACTCGGCAATTTCACGCACGATGGCGAGCCCCAGTCCGCTGCCCTCGACGCCGGTGCCCTCAACCCGATAGAAGCGGTCGAACACCTTGTGCGCATCGTCATCGGAAATGCCGATGCCGCTGTCTTCTATTTCAAGCATGACAAAATCGCCCTGCGCCACGACTCGGGCGGTAACACGCCCCTCATCCGGGGTGTAGCGCAAGGCGTTATCAAGCAGATTATTGATCATCTCACGCAGCAGGAAGACATTACCCCGGATATGTACCGGTCCCGCGGGCTCGTAACCGAGGTCAATCCGCCGGTCAAGCGCGCGTACAACCCAGGTTTCAACAATCTCGTGCAGCAACTGATCGAGATCGACCGGAACCAGTGCCTGTTCGGAATGTTCGCTCGCTTCGGCGCGCGCCAGCGCCAGCAGTTGATTAACCAGATGTGATGCGCGATCAACACTGCTCGAAATATTCTGCAACGCATAGCGCAGTTGTTTCGGGTCATTTTCCCGCGTGGCCAGTTGGGCCTGCATTTTCAGGCCGGTGAGCGGCGTACGCATCTGATGTGCTGCATCGGAAATGAAACGACGCTGCACATCCATGTTGTGTTGCATCCGCATCAGCATGGAATTGAAGGCATCGGTCAGCGGCTGCAGTTCTTCCGGAACCCGTCCCGACGAAATGGGCGAGAGATCGGCCTCGCGGCGCGTTTCGATGCGTTCGCGAAGGCGGGTCAAAGGCCGCAGGCCCTGCGACAACCCGAACCAGACGAGAATAACGGCCAGTGGAATGATGACGAACTGGGGAAGAATCACGCTGGCAATGATCTTGTTGGAAAGTTGCGAACGCTTCTCCAGCGTTTCTCCGACCTCAACCAGAACCCAGCTATCATGGGGCGCACCGGGCTCCGCGATGTACATGAAGGCGATCCGCAAGTCCTGCCCCTTGAAGTCGTCATCGCGAAAATAGACTTCACCGGTTTCTGTCTTTTCCGGAACTTCGGTTGATTTCAGCACGGGCAATTCCGGGTCGCCGACGATCAGCTTTCCGCCGCGACCCAGCACATGGAAATATACGCTGTCGATCTCATCCGAGCGCAAGAATGCGCGCGCTGACCCGGGCAGGGATATCTGCGGATTGCCCTCGACAAACTTGATCTGGCGCGAAATGGCCGTGACCTGTTCGCGCAGGGTCTGGTCGTAAGGAAAATTGGCAACACTGGTGGCAAAGTAGTGCGTAACGGCGATACTGATCGGCCAAACAAAAAGGAGCGGCGCCAGCATCCAGTCCAGAATCTCGCCGAACAGCGAACGCTGGGTATCAGAATTTGGGTTCTTGCGTCGATTTTTCAAAGCAGTAACCCAGGCCACGTACGGTCGTAATCGTTACACCGCTTGATTCGAGCTTCTTGCGCAAGCGATGCATGTAGACCTCAATCGCGTTGTGGCTCACTTCCTCGCCCCAGCCGCACAGGTGTTCGACCAGTTGATTCTTGCTGACCAGCCGGCCCGGCCGCGACATGAGTATCTCAAGCAAACCCAGTTCGCGTGCCGACAACTCAAGCATTTCACCATTCAACAGTGCACAGCGATCAGTCTGGTCAAAGGACAGTGCGCCGCACTGAATCACCGGGGTCGTGCCTGTCGAGCGCCGCGTGAGTGCGCGCACCCGCGCCTCCAGTTCGGGAAGTTCGAAGGGCTTGGCCATGTAGTCATCCGCACCCAGGTCAAGCCCCTTGACGCGGTCCGTTGTGCCGTCAAGCGCCGTGAGAATCAGTACCGGCACTTTCGATTTGCGCGTACGCAAGCGGCGCAGCACGTCGAGGCCGGACATTTTTGGCAGGCCAAGGTCAAGAATAACAAGGTCATAGGTGCCGGTCAGCAGCGCGTTGTCGGCATCGGTCCCATTGGCCACCCAATCGACGGCATAGCCGGTCTGGCGTAACGAACGCCCCAACCCGTCGGCAATGATCCGGTCGTCTTCGGCAAGCAGGATTCTCATGGCATCCCCTCAATATAACCGGTGATCGTAAGGTTTTTGTAAGCCACCGGTCCTACGATACACCTGCTGTTCTTCTTTATGGTCCTGGGAGTTCTGGTTTCGGCTAGAACTCGGGGAGTGTCCGATACTGCACCGGATGCTCCCCGCCATTTTTTACCCCGACCTGTCTCGCCTGCCTTACGCCCAGGCACAAAAATCATTGTGCCACCATTTTGGCGGCATAACATCCGGCGGACTGATCGCAAAAAGAAAAACCCCGCAAGGCAAAGCCAGGCGGGGTTCTTTGGGAGCGGATTGAACGCAAATGCGCTCAACCAGGCATTATCTGCCGGTTGTTACATATCCATGCCGCCCATGCCGCCCATTCCACCCATGCCGCCCATACCGCCACCACCCATGCCACCGGCCGGCTTGTCTTCAGCCAGTTCGGCAACCATGCAGTCGGTGGTCAGCATCAGGCCGGCAATCGATGCCGCATTTTGCAATGCGGTACGCGTTACCTTGGTCGGATCGAGAACGCCCATCTGGACCATGTCGCCATACTCGCCGGTCGCTGCGTTGTAGCCGTAATTGCCCTTGCCGTTGACAACGGCATTGACCACGACGGAAGGCTCCTCGCCCGCATTGGCGACGATTTCGCGCAGCGGCTGTTCCATGGCGCGCAGCACGATCTTGATGCCAGCGTCCTGGTCAGCGTTGTCGCCCTTGAGCGAAGCGAGCGCCAGGCGGGCACGCAGCAGCGCAACACCGCCGCCGGGGACGATGCCTTCTTCAACGGCTGCACGCGTGGCGTGCAGCGCGTCTTCGACGCGGGCCTTCTTCTCTTTCATTTCGACTTCGGTTGCCGCACCCACCTTGATCAGCGCAACGCCGCCGGCCAGCTTGGCAACGCGTTCCTGCAGCTTCTCGCTGTCGTAGTCGCTGGTCGAGGTTTCGATCTGGGCGCGGATCATCTTGACGCGGCCTTCGATGGCAGCGGCATCGCCGGCGCCGTCGATGATCGTGGTGTTTTCCTTGCCGATCTCGATCCGCTTGGCCTGGCCGAGTTCGGCCAGGGTGGCCTTCTCGAGGGTCAGGCCGACTTCTTCGGCGATGACCTGCCCGCCGGTGAGGACAGCGATATCTTCGAGCATCGCCTTGCGCCGGTCGCCAAAGCCCGGAGCCTTGACGGCGCAGGTCTTGAGGATGCCGCGAATGTTGTTAACCACGAGGGTGGCCAGCGCTTCGCCATCGACATCTTCAGCGACGATCAGCAGCGGACGGCCAGCCTTGGCGACTTGCTCGAGAACGGGCAGGAGGTCACGGATGTTGGAGATCTTCTTGTCGAAAATCAGGATGTAGGGGTTATCCAGAATCGCGCTCTGCTTGTCCGGATTGTTGATGAAGTAGGGGCTCAGGTAGCCGCGGTCGAACTGCATGCCTTCGACGACTTCGAGTTCGTTGTTCAGCGACTTGCCATCTTCAACGGTGATAACGCCTTCCTTGCCGACTTTTTCCATCGCCTCGGCGATGATGTCGCCGATCGAACTGTCGGCGTTGGCCGAAATGGAACCGACCTGGGCGATTTCCTTGTTGGTCGAGCAGGGCTTGGAGAGCTTCTTCAACTCTTCGACAGTGGCGGTAACCGCCTTGTCAATGCCGCGCTTGAGATCCATCGGGTTCATGCCGGCGGCAACGTACTTCATGCCCTCGCGGACAATCGACTGGGCCAGGACGGTGGCGGTGGTGGTGCCGTCACCGGCGATGTCGGAGGTCTTGGATGCGACTTCCTTGACCATCTGCGCGCCCATGTTGGCGAACTTGTCTTTCAGTTCGATTTCCTTGGCGACGGAAACACCGTCCTTGGTTACGGTCGGGGCGCCATACGAGCGCTCGAGAACGACATTTCGACCTTTCGGACCCAGCGTGATTTTGACCGCATCGGCCAGGATATTTACGCCTTCGACCATACGGGCGCGGGCGGAATCACCAAATTTAACGTCTTTTGCTGCCATAGAAATACTCCTAACTATTCTGTAGTGGGGTGAATCGGGGATCGTGCGCCGAGCGGACTACGCTCAGGCTTCGACGACGCCCATGATGTCTTCTTCGCGCATGACGAGCAGTTCTTCGCCATCGACCTTGACGGTCTGGCCGGAATACTTACCGAACAGGATGCGGTCGCCGACCTTGACGTCCAGGGTCACATGCTTGCCATTTTCGTCACGCTTGCCTGGGCCAACAGACAGAACCTGGCCTTGATCAGGTTTCTCAGCGGCAGCATCGGGAATAACGATACCGGAAGCGGTTTTACGTTCCTCTTCGAGGCGTTTGACGATCACGCGATCATGTAAAGGACGGATTTTCATACAGTTTCTCCTAGGGTTTAAGACAAGTAACGACTAACTGACCAATATCTGCCGAGCCAGGCAGAGTGCCCGCCGACAGAGTTATTAGCACTCACATCTGGCGAGTGCTAATAATAGGGGCGGTTGACGGGAATTTCAAGACGAAAGAGGAAAAATTTGTTGAATAAAAATCGGTCGCAGCCTAATTTGAGACTTTTGCAGATTAAGGACGCGCTGAATTATTCGCTTCCGTCGTTCCCGCGAAGGCGGGAACCCAGTTACACCAACATTCTGGATCCCCGCCTTCGCGGGGATGACGCCCCGAAGGCTACGGGGCCTTGGGCTCAAGTCCTCTTTGAGGACGAATACTTCAGCATTTCCCCAAAGCGGGTCCCAAAGCCAAGCTACGGCTTCATGATATTTTCGTTTACTCTGCGAACAGGCATTCTTGTGCTTTCAGTAAAAAGCCTTTCATGCCCTTCCTGACCGTATCGGCGTCGGGAACGTTCAGGCATTCGAACGAGACGAAACCGTCAAACTTGTTTTTCGACAGACAGGAAAGAATTCCATTGAAATCGAATTTTCCAAAACCTGGAAATGAACGATTGTTGTCCGCAAAATGCACATGACCAATATGATCAATATGGTGATCAATTTCATCGCAAAACGCACGATCTTCAATATTCGCGTGAAACACGTCCCATAACACCTTCACTGATCTGACACCTTCCAACTCATTGATGAAATGAACGGTTTCAGCGAGCGAGTTGAGCAATTTGACTTCATAGCGATTGATGGCTTCTACCAGTACGCCAACGCCGTGTCGTGCGGCGTAGTCATCTATTTCGGTGAGTTGTTGCGCGAGCCACTTTCTTTCTTCGGACAGGTTCGTTTTGCTGCCAACGCCCCTCAGGAGTCCGATCGTGACCTTGCTGCCCAGTATTTCCGCCGCTTCAATGTGTTCACAAACCCGCCGGAACGCGTTTTTCCGTACTGTTTCCTCTGCCGAGGTCAGGTTGAGACCCTCACGGTGATAGGCACCTCCTGTCGAGATCGTCGAGACGAGAAGCCCGGAGTCGTCCAGTTTCCTTCGCAGTTCAAGCAGTGAAAACCGTGGCAAATCTGAATAATCGGAGATGACCAACTCGACGCCATCGAGTCCCGATGCTGCCGCCCAGCGAATGGCGTCCTCGAATTCGTCTGCCTTGAAAGGCGAAAAAATGCTGTCGTGCTGAAAAGCGATTGTCGAAGAAAACTTGATCATTTCTTTTCCTTCATTTCTATCGTTAAATGGGCCTGCCCGATTTTTGCCGAATCCAGACAGGCTCAAATATCGTCTTTATACCCCAGGGATTTTGTGATTCGACGTGCGGTATTCAGTTGATGCTCGCGCGAACTCTGTTCGGCGCTGTCATTGTCTCCGTCGAGAATGGCTTGAAGGATGCAGCGATGCTCCCGGCACGCCTCCTCGAACCGGCCTGGCAGTTCAAGGGAAAGCGCACGGAATTGCTCGCTCTGGTGGTAATACTGGAGTGCAAGGCTCTCGACGCGCGGAGAATGGGCTGCCTGAAAGATGATGTTATGAAACTGGAAATTCTTCTGCAACATCGTCTTGTGATCTTCGTCAGGCTTTTCCATCGCGTCACACAGCTCGATCAACTGCTTTTTCTGCGTTTCGGTTATCCGCTTGGTCGCCAGCCGGGCACATACGCCGGCCAGTGCAGCACGTATGTAGTAGACCTCCAGGACTTCCTCAACGGACAGCTTTCTGACGAAGGATCCCCGGTGCGGGATGTTTTCGACCAGCCCTATGGAAACGAGTCGGTTCAATGCTTCGCGTATTGGCGTTCGGCTGACGCCCAGTCGACTCGACAATGACAGGGTGTTCAGCAAAACACCCGGCTGAAGTTCGCCGGTCAGAATTTCATCGCGCAAGGTTTCGAAAACAATATCCTGCATGCTGCGGTAAACCTCCCGGATAGAAGAACTGTTCCTCATTCCGGTTGCAGAGGATGAATCACTAGTTGCGTTCAAATGAGAACTCCTCGGCCTCTCAGATCGTTGTCAATAACCAGGCCACTGTGGGGGAATAAATTCCAATTAAATTTGGATACAACATACACGATACGATAAGCGTTCTTTTTGTCAAGAAATTTCTGGCCTGTGAAAGGCGTCCGGTTGTTTAACATATGGATTTTAAGCCTTTCCTCTTGCGGCGGGATAAAACAGGGTCAATAAGCTGGAGCGCAGTTTTTGTGCTGGCAGGTCGGACGGCCTGTCAAGTCCCTTAGAATCCTTGTTTTCCCTTTGTAATCATATCTTCTGCCTGCGCTGCTTCAAGACAGAACGCATGGCTGCCGATGGTTTCCTTCGGGTGATGTGGCAAACGGACTGGTGCTTCCTGGCAGATCCGGACGAGTCGGAACACACATCAAATGAAAAAGTTTTCATTGACAATGAATTTTAAGTTGTATACTGTATTTTGGATACAATCATTGTTCTGAGGAGAAAAACGATGAATCCGGCCCTGCCTGAAATAATGAAAGCTCTTGTCCTGACTTCGCCCGGAGAATATGAAATCCAGCAAGTGCCCGTCCCCGTTCCCGGTCCAGCGGAAGTGCTGTGCAGGATACGCGCAGTGGCCATTTGCGGCAGCGATCCGGAAATCATTCGTGGTGGTCTGGCCGGAATCTGGCCGCCATCCTACCCATTCACTCCCGGACATGAATGGTCGGGTGAGGTCGTCAGCGTCGGGCCTGATGCGACCGGCTTCGCTCCGGGAGACCGGGTGGCCGGAGAAGCTCATAAAGGCTGTGGCCATTGCCGGAATTGTCTGGCCGGACGCTATACGATCTGCGCCAATTACGGTCGTGCCGAGAGCGGGCACCGCCATTACGGTTTCATTACCCCGGGCGCCTACGCGCAATACAACGTCT
This sequence comes from Accumulibacter sp., assembly GCA_020049495.1. Taxonomy (GTDB): domain Bacteria; phylum Pseudomonadota; class Gammaproteobacteria; order Burkholderiales; family Rhodocyclaceae; genus Propionivibrio. The sequence goes on along the minus strand of JAIFKU010000124.1, from coordinate 28,232 downwards.
ATTCGATCAAGAGCATCAAGAAGTTGCCCGAAAAAGTGAGCTTCAGGGAAGGCGCCCTGGTTGATACTGCTGGCGTCACCCTGCACGGCATGGAGCTCTCCGGTATCACTGCAGGCGGTACGGTGGTGGTGATCGGGCCCGGGCCGATCGGCCTGATCGCCATGCGTTTCGCCCGAATTCTGGGCGCGGCACGCGTGATCATGGTCGGCCGGGGTTCCCGGCTGCAAACGGCAATGAAGCTGGGTGCCGACCTGGCCATCAATTTTGAGCAAGAGGATCCGGTCGAGGCGGTTCGCCGCGCGACGGGTGGTGAGGGCGTGGACGAGGCCTTCGAATGTTCCGGAGCGGAGGGGACTTTCGCCCAGGCGGTACGCATGGTGCGCAAAGGCGGAAGCGTGGCGCTGATGGGCGTGCCGCCGGACAAGGTCGAGGAAAAACTGCCCTACAAGTACATTGTGCACAACGAAATCGCCATCTACGGCTCGCGGGCCAACCCGAACGTTTCCTGGAAGATCATCGAATCGATTGCCGCGGGACAACTGGTGGTCGGTGATCTGATCAGCCACGTCTTTCCTCTGGACGATTTCACGCAGGCGCTCTCGACCTTCGTCGAACGCAAGGATGGCGCGGTCAAGGTGGTCATCGAACCCAATGGTCCGGAAGCGAATCGTTGATTGAGCAGGCGGGCTAACTCAGGGTTGGGGGTGGTTGAACATGAAGACGGAATCTTTCATCTACGTCGGGACCTATACCGAGCCCATCCGTTTCGGGACCGGGAAGATACTCGAAGGTAAGGGGCAGGGTATCTACCGCTACCGTTTTGACAGGACATCCGGCGCACTGGAACTGCTGGCCACGACGACCGGCGTCACCAACCCCTCCTATCTGGCCTTTGACCCGACGCGCCGCTTCCTTTATGCCGTGAACGAACTGAAGACCTGGCAGGATCGCCCGACCGGTACCGTCAGCGCTTTCGCCGTCGATCCGCGTTCGGGTGCGCTGGAATTCCTGAACAAGCAGATGACCCATGGTACCGATCCCTGCCATGTTGAAGTCACCCGGGACGGACGGCATGTTTTCATCGCCAACTTCATGAGCGGCAGTGTGTGCGTGTTGCCTGTGTGTGAGGATGGGAGTCTGGCACCAGCCAGTGACTTCATCCAGCACCAGGGTTCGAGTATCGATCCCAACCGCCAGCGTGGCGCGCACGCCCATTCGGTGATCTTCGATCCGGCCGAGCGCTTTGCTTTTGTTCCCGATCTCGGGCTCGACAAGCTGGCCGCCTATGTCTTCGATCCCGTCCGGGGCAAACTGGAAAGGCATGAACGCGCCTGGTTCAAGGCCACCCCGGGCTCCGGCCCGCGTCACCTGGCCTTCCGGCCCGATGGCCGCTTCGCCTACCTGATCAATGAGCTCGATTCCAGCCTGACCGCCCTGGCCTATGACGGCGTGCTGGGCTGTTTCAGCGAGATGCAGACCGTGCCCACTCTGCCCGAAGATTTCAGCGGGGAAAGCACCTGTGCTGACATTCATGTGTCACCTTGCGGGCGCTTCGTGTATGCCTCGAACCGTGGTCACGACAGCATCGTCATCCACCGGATAGACCGCGCCAGCGGGCTGCTCAGTCGGGTCGGCCATGTTTCGACCGGAGGAAGAACACCACGGAATTTTGCCCTCGATCCCCAGGGGCATTTCCTGCTGGCGGCCAACCAGGATAGCGATACGATCGTGAGCTTCCGCATCAACCAAAAAAGCGGAGAACTCGAACCCACCGGACACGTCACGCCGGTACCGACGCCGGTGTGCGTCAAATTCTTCGACTGAAACCCCAGAAGATTGTTTAACACCCTTGTTTAGCATCGCCCACCTGTCGTTCAAACTGGGCCATTTTCAACTGTCGCTATAAGCGGAGTTGGTCTCGAGAGTTCAGGTGTTGAAATCGTAATCGACCGTCAGCGGCGCATGGTCGCTAAAGCGTTGTTCCTTGTAGACGGATGCTTTGCGTGCGGTACGAGCTATGCCCGGAGTCGCCAACTGATAATCCAGCCGCCAGCCCACGTTCTTGGCCCAGGCCTGGCCGCGATTTGACCACCACGTGTAGCACTCGTCGGTCGTCGCCGGGTGCAAGCGGCGATAGACGTCGCACCAGCCGCTTTCGTCCAGCACACGGCTTATCCAGGCGCGCTCCTCGGGCAGGAATCCGGAGTTCTTGCGGTTGCTTTTCCAGTTTCTGAGGTCGATTTCCTGATGCGCGATGTTCCAGTCGCCGCACACCACCACGTCGCGACCGCTCCTGGCCAGTTCGGCAAGATGCGGGTGGAAAATGGCCATGAAGCGGAATTTGGCCTCCTGACGTTCCGGCGAACTCGAACCCGAAGGCAGGTAGAGCGAAATCACTGAAAGATTGCCGAAGTCGGCACGCAGATAGCGGCCTTCGGCATCGAATTCGGTATTGCCGACGCCTTCGATTACCTTGTCCGGCGCACGCCGGCACCACAGTCCGACGCCGCTATAGCCTTTCTTTTCGGCGCAGTGATAGTAGGCCTGCAGGCCGTCCGGCGTTTTCATTTCGGCGGAAAAATCGACCGTCTGCGCCTTGAGCTCCTGCAGGCAGACGACGTCGGCACTCTGCGCCGCCGCCCAGGGCAAGACGCCTTTGGTCCACGCCGAACGGATGCCGTTGAGATTTAATGTAATGATGCGTAACATGTGGGTTCCGTGTTGATGTAACTCTGCTTGGTGCGATATGGACTTTCGTCAGGAATTCATCGATTTTGCCCTGAAACAGAACGTTTTGCGTTTTGGCGAGTTCAAGACCAAGGCGGGACGACTGTCGCCCTACTTCTTCAACGCCGGTCTGTTCAACGACGGCACCGCGCTCGATCGACTGTCGCAATTCTACGCCAAGGCGATTCTCGCCAGCGGCATTGAAATCGACGCGCTGTTCGGTCCCGCCTACAAGGGCATTCCGCTGGTTGCCGTGAGTGCGCTGGCTCTGGCGCGTTCCGGACGCAATCTGCCCTTCGCCTTCAATCGCAAGGAAGCCAAGGATCACGGTGAGGGTGGCAGCATCATCGGTGCGCAACTGACCGGTCGGGTGCTGATCATCGACGATGTGATCTCGGCCGGCACCTCGGTGCGCGAATCGGTCGAACTGATCCGTGCGGCAGGAGCTACCCCTTGCGGGGTGGTCATCGCGCTTGACCGCATGGAACGCGGAACCGGTGAATTGTCTGCAGTGCAGGAAGTCGAGCGTGATTATGGCATCCCGGTCGTGGCGGTGGCCACGCTGGATGATCTGATGGCCTTTCTGCGCGATCAGCCGGATTTCAGGGATTATGAAGCGGCGGTGATGCGTTACCGGCAGGAGTATGGTGTTGATCACGCTAAATAGACCGCCTGTACTGGCACTCCTGCTGCTCTTCATGTCCGCACTGTTGCCGGGAGCGGTCAGTCCGGCACTGGCGGCTGGAAAACTCTTTTGCTGTAACGATAACAACGGCAAGCAGGTGTGCGGCGATATCCTGCCCCCTGAATGTTACGGACGCGCCTATCGTGAGCTTGGCGATTCGGGCCGTACCGTGCGTACCGTCGAGGCCCCGTTGACCGCCGAACAACGCGCCCAGCGTGCAGCCGAAGAGGCAAAGCGCAAGGCCGATGAGACCACGCTCAGGGAACAGCAGCGCAAGGATCAGGCCCTGCTCAATACCTACGGCACTGAACAGGACATCGAGGCGATGCGTCTGCGCGCCCAGGAGGATGTCAAGAAGTCGATCAAGGCGGCGGAAGTGAAAATCACTGAAATTCGTGCCCAGCGCAAGAAATTCGAGAATGAAGCCGAATTCTACAAGAAGAAAAAGCTGCCGCCTGAAATCCAGAAAGGCCTGCGCGACGCGGACAATGAGATCAAGGCACAGGAGTCGATCATCGAGGCCAAGAAGCTGGAACTCGATATCATCCGCGACAAGTACGACGAGGACAAGCGCCGCTTCATCGACCTCGGTCGACGCACCATTTTGCGCTGAAGTACGGACGCCCTGCTGTACTGACGGAGCCGATATTCCCTAGGGAGGCGCTGATTACATGACGAATTGTCATTCCGGCGAAAGCCGGAATCCAGGAAAATCAAGGTACTGGACACCGGCACCCCAAGGGTACTTCCTGCGGGGCGCTTTCGCCGGTGTGACGAATTATTCAGTGTTTCCCTAGCCGAGTTTCTTGCGCAGCAGGTCATTGACCTGCTGCGGGTTGGCCTTGCCCTTGGTTGCCTTCATCGCCTGGCCGACCAGCGCATTGAATGCCTTCTCCTTGCCGGCCCTGAACTCGGCAACCATTGACGCATTTGCCGCCAGCACCCCGTCGATCAGTGCTTCGATGGCGCCGCTGTCGGTGATCTGTTTCAGCCCCTGCTTTTCGATGATCTCGTCGGCCGTGCTGCCCTCGCCATTCCATAGCCCCTCGAAGACCTTCCTGGCGATGTTGTTGGAGATCGTGCTGTCGGCAATGCGCGCGACGAGGCCGCCCAGTTGCGCGGCCGCCACCGGTGCTGCACTGATGTCCTTGCCGTCCTTGTTCAGACGTGCCGCTAGTTCGACGCTGACCCAGTTGGCGCAGGGCTTGGCGCTGGCATTGCCGGCAACGGCAAGCGCTGCTTCGTAGTAGTCGGCAATTTCCAGCGAGGCCGTCAAGGCCGTCGCATCGTAGGCCGACAGGGCATAGTCCCTGACAAAGCGCTCACGCTTGGCCGCCGGCAATTCGGGCATGCCGGCACGGATACGCTCGACCCATTGGCGGTCGATGATCAGCGGCAGCAGGTCGGGGTCGGGGAAGTAGCGGTAGTCGTGCGCGTCCTCCTTGGAGCGCATGGCGCGGGTCTCGCCGCTGTCCGGGTCAAACAGCACGGTGGCCTGCTCGATGCGCCCGCCATCTTCGATCGTTGCGATCTGCCATTGCACTTCGAAATCGATGGCCTGCTGCATGAAGCGGAAAGAGTTGAGATTCTTGATTTCACGCCGTGTGCCAAACTCCTTTTGCCCGAACGGACGCACCGAAACATTGGCGTCACAGCGGAACGAGCCTTCCTGCATGTTGCCGTCACAAATGCCGATCCAGCGCACCAGCGCGTGCAATGCCTTGGCATAGGCCACGGCTTCGGCGGAAGAACGCATGTCGGGTTCGCTGACGATTTCGAGCAGTGGCGTGCCGGCGCGATTGAGATCGATGCCCGTCTTGCCATGGAAATCCTCGTGCAGTGATTTGCCGGCGTCCTCTTCCAGATGCGCGCGGGTCAGGTTGATGGTCTTTTCCGTGAGGCTGTCGCCCTGACCCATCTGGATCGTCATTTTGCCGCCAACGACGACCGGATGCTCGTACTGGCTGATCTGGTAGCCCTTGGGCAGATCGGGATAGAAGTAATTCTTGCGCGCAAAAACCGATTTTTCTGCCACCTCTCCGTTAACCGCCAGGCCGAAGCGGATGGCGCATTCAACCACACTCTTGTTGAGTACTGGCAGCACGCCGGGCAGGGCGATATCGACCGCGTTGGCTTGGACGTTGGGTTCGGCACCGAAGGCCGTTGAACTGCCGGAGAAAATTTTTGACTGCGTCGAAAGCTGGGCATGTGTCTCGATGCCGATTACGATTTCCCATTGTTTCATTGCGCTTTACTCACTCTGATTCATCGATCAAGAACAGCGGCCATTCCGGGTATCCACCAGGATCGGCCAGAGATAACTGAACGCGTCGCCGCCACACTTTGACTGACAGGCGTTGAAGGCGACCGTAACGCCTTTTTCCTGCTCCCACATGCGCACCACACAGCCGCTGGCCGCGTCGGTCAGCACGACGTTCGGCAAGCGGGCCGTCTGCTTGAAAGTTTTCATGTCAAAGCGGCACAGACCCTGCTTCGGGATGTTCACTTCGGCGACGAAGCGCTTTACCTCGGCATTCGTCACCAGCAGGTCCATGGTCCCGCGCCCGCCGGCGACATCGCGAAAACTGCACCGGGTGCGGACCTCCAGCGCCTGATCCGGTATCGGTTTGATCGATCGACCGAGCAGATGCTTGAGTGGTTGCGACTTGATCCGCTCCACCGGTTCCGGCTTGGCCACTGTCGCTACCGGCTCGACCGGGGTTGACACGGGCTCCGGTACCGGCACCGGTACCGGCGTTGTGCAGGCACCGAGCAGCAAGGCCAGCAACGCGGCGGCGTGGATCAGTTTCATCAGGCTGCTCAGTCGAAACCAGCCGGATACTGCTGGTGCCAGTCGGTAACCTGCTGGTAGCGGTGTGCGACGTTGAGCAGCCGGGCTTCGCTGAAATAGTCGCCAATCAGTTGCAGGCCGGCCGGCAAGCCGCTGGCAAACCCGCAAGGCAGCGACAGGCCCGGCAGTCCGGCCAGATTGACGGCAATCGTGTAAATGTCGGAGAGATACATCTGTACAGGGTCGGAAGCCTTTTCTCCGATCCTGAATGCAGTGCTCGGGCTGGTTGGACCCATGATCACGTCGCACTGCTTGAAGGCGGCTATGAAATCATTGGCGATCAGGCGCCGGATGCGTTGCGCCTGCAGGTAGTAGGCGTCGTAGTAGCCGTGCGAGAGCACGTAGGTACCGATCAGGATACGCCGCTTGACCTCGGCGCCGAAGCCCTGGGCACGGCTCCTGGCGTACATGTCGTCGAGATCGTCGTATTCCGGAGCACGATAGCCATAGCGCACGCCGTCAAAGCGCGACAGGTTTGAACTGGCCTCCGCCGGAGCGATCACGTAATAAGCCGGCACCGAAAGCTTCATATTGGGCAGGCTGATGTCGACTGTTTCCGCGCCCAGCTTGCGGTATTCGACGATGGCTTCTGCGACGAGTTGCATGACTTCGGGAGCACAACCCTCGCCAAAAAACTCGCCGGGCAGACCGATTTTCAGGCCGGCCAGAGGCTTTTCTGGAGTCCTGGCGGAAAGCTCGCGGCTGTAGTCTTCCCTGCTACGTTCAAGGCTGGTCGAATCGCGTTCGTCGAACCCGGCCATGGTATTGAGCAGCAATGCGCAATCTTCAGCCGAGCGGGCTATCGGTCCGCCCTGGTCGAGCGAGGAGGCATAGGCGATCATGCCGTAGCGCGAGACCACGCCATAGGTCGGCTTCAGACCGGTCAGGTTGCACATGGACGCCGGCTGGCGGATTGATCCGCCGGTGTCGGTCCCGGTGGCCGCCGGGGCAAGAAGCGCTGCCACGGCTGCGGCCGAGCCGCCTGACGAACCGCCGGGAACACGTGCCGTGTCCCACGGATTCTTCACCGCACCGAAATGCGAGGTTTCGTTCGACGAACCCATGGCGAATTCATCCATGTTCGTCTTGCCGAGAATGACGGCACCGGTCGCGTTGAAATGCTCGATCACCGTGGCATCGTAGGGACTGACAAAATTGCCGAGCATTTTCGAGCCGCAGGTGGTCAGCCAGCCTTGGGTGCAGAAAATATCCTTTTGCGCCAGCGGAATGCCGGTCAGCGGCGTTGCCTGCCCAGCGGCGCGCCGTTCATCGGCCCGTTTTGCTTGCGCCAGGCTCTTTTCAGGATCAACGGTAACAAAGGCGTTGAGTGCCAGGTTATGGCGGGCGATCCGGTCGAGATAGAGCTGTGTCAGTTCGACGCTGGAAATCTCTCGCTCGGCCAATGCCTGCACGAGGGCCGATACGCTACGCGAAATCATTCGATCACCCTGGGCACGAGGTAAAGCCCGGCTTCGGTTTCCGGCGCAACGTCCTGGAAGCCGGCGCGCCGGGCCAGGGCGGGTAGCCCAAGGGATTCGGTTACGCAATCGGCGCGTAAGCGCTGGGCGAGATCCTGCGCGTGGGCCATCGGCTCGACGCCTCTGGTGTCGACCGCCTGCATGGCTTCGATCAGGGCAAAAATTCCGTTCAGGTGGCCGAGTGTGGATTCTGCCTCGGCGTCGCTGACTTCGATCCGGGCGAGATGGGCAACGCGCCGGACTTGTTCCAGTGTAAGCGACATGATTGTGAAATCAGTAAGATATTAAAATGGGGAGCCATATAAGGTATCATAAATACTTTACTCGCCGCAGCCCCTGCGGAGCTTCCACGGATATTCAGGCATGTTTAGTTTCTTACGCAGTTATTTTTCGAACGATCTGGCCATCGATCTGGGTACCGCCAATACGCTTATCTACGTGCGCGGTCGGGGTATCGTCCTTGACGAACCGTCGGTTGTTGCGATTCGCATGGAAGGCGGACCCAACGCCAAGAAGACGATCCAGGCCGTCGGCCAGAGTGCCAAGGATATGCTCGGCAAGGCGCCGGGAGCCATCACGGTCATTCGTCCGATGAAGGATGGGGTGATCGCCGACTTTACCGTGACCGAGCAGATGCTCAAGCAGTTCATCCGCAAGGTGCACGATTCCCGTCTACTCTCACCGAGTCCGCGCATCATCATCTGCGTTCCCTCGGGTTCGACACAGGTCGAGCGTCGCGCCATTCGCGAATCCGCCATTGGTGCAGGCGCCAGCCAGGTGTTCCTGATCGAGGAGCCGATGGCGGCGGCGATCGGTGCCGGTCTGCCGGTCTCCGACCCGACCGGGTCGATGGTCGTCGATATCGGCGGCGGCACGACTGAGGTCGGCGTCATTTCACTCGGCGGAATGGTTTATGCAGGATCGGTGCGTGTCGGCGGCGACAAGCTCGACGAAGCGATCATCAACTACATCAGTCGCAATTACGGCATGCTGATCGGCGAGAACACGGCCGAGAACATCAAGAAGACCATCGGTTCGGCTTTCCCCGGCGCCGAAGTGCGCGAGATGGAAGTTTCCGGTATCAACAAGGCCGAGGGGATCCCGCGCAAGTTCACCATTTCCTCGAATGAAATTCTCGAAGCGCTGACCGAACCACTGAACAACATTGTTTCGGCGGTCAAGTCGGCCCTTGAGAAGACACCACCTGAACTGGGTGCCGATATTGCCGACAAGGGCATGGTACTGACCGGCGGTGGTGCGCTGTTGCGTGACCTTGACCGACTGCTGATGGAAGAAACCGGCCTGCCCGTGATCGTTGCCGAAGAACCGCTGACCTGTGTGGCACGGGGTTGCGGTCTGGCACTCGAGAGAATGGATAAGCTCGGCAGTATCTTTGCCTCGGATTAAGTGATGAGTTTGGAGTGAGGAGTGAGGAGTAAAACCTTAGGCCCGCTTCTCCCTCCTTGCTCCTTACTCCTTACTCCTCACTGAAGTCAATGGATCATCAGCCGCCACCGTTTTTCAAACGCGGCCCGGCACCGCTGGCCCGGCTGTCGTTCTACGCCGGACTTTCACTGGCGCTGATCTTCATCGATGCCCGCTTTCAGACTCTGGAACTGCTGAGACAGGGGGTGTCACTGCTGACACACCCCTTGCAACAGGCCGCGCACGCGCCCGTTCAGTTTTTTGAGAATGCCGCCAGCTATTTTTCCAGCATCGCACGTTTCCAGGATGAGAACAGCCGCCTGAAACGTGCACAACTGGACGGTGCCGAAACACTGTTGCGCACACGCCATCTTGAGGCCGAAAACGAACGGCTGCGCAAGTTGCTCGACGTCAAGGGGCGACAGCAGGGAAATGGGCAGGTCACCCAGATCCTTTATGCCGCGCGCGATCCTTTTACTCGCCGCGTGATCGTCGACAAAGGTCAGCAGGACAAGATAGTTGCCGGGCAACCGGTGATCGATGATGCCGGTGTCGTCGGTCAGGTGACAAGGATCTTTCCCTTTGTTTCGGAAATCACGCTGATTACCGACAAGGACCAGGCGGTGCCGGTTCAGATTGTCCGCACCGGGCTGCGCTCGGTGGTTTTCGGGCTCGGCAACGGCCAGCTTGAGCTGCGCTTCATGCCGGCCAATGCGGATGTCCAGAATGGTGACCTGCTGGTCACTTCAGGACTGGACGGCATCTTCCTGCCCGGACTGCCGGTTGCCAAAGTCGTGCATATCGAGCGCGACACGTCGTACTCCTTCGCCCGCATCTTTTGCGTGCCTGTCGCCGGGGTCGAAAACTTCGGTGAAGTCATGGTGCTCGATCCGCGTGCAACGACCCTTCTACCATCGCAATTGACAACCGAGGCCGCTGCCGGTGGTACGAAAACTCCCCTCAAACCCGGGGCAAAGAAAAGGCACCTGAAAAGGGAATAAGCTGATGCAACCCACCTTCTCTTCTTCGCGCATTCTGCAGCCTGTTCGCCCCTGGTTTGTCCTGGTAACTCTGCTTGTTGCACTGGCGCTGAACTTCTTGCCGACCTCGGCCTGGCCATGGATGCCGGACTGGATCGCCCTGGTCACCATTTTCTGGAGCATTCGTGAACCGCGTCGTGTCGGCATGGGTAGCGGCTTTATTCTCGGCCTGGCCATGGATGTTGCCGATGCCAGCCTGATGGGGCAGCACGCACTGGCCTATGTGCTGGCCTCCTATGCAGCGTCCACCCTGTCGCGCCGCATCCTGTGGTTCCCGCTCGGTCAGCAGGCCTTGCATGTCCTGCCGCTGTTGATGCTGGTGCAGTTCGTACAGCTCGCCGTACGCGCTATGCCCGGTACCGAACTTCCCGGATTGAGTTACTTTATCGGCCCGCTGGTCGGTACCCTGGCCTGGTTGCCGCTGACCTTTGTACTCCTGCTGCCGCAGTATCAGCCGGTTGACCGCGACGCCAACCGGCCAATCTGAGGGTCTCTGCCTTGCGCCTCCGGTATTCCCAACTGAACACCCAGGATAGTGAACTTGATCGTTTCCGCTTCCGCATTGCCTTTGCCGCAAGCATTGTGGTACTGGCCTTTGCTCTGCTGATCGGACGTTTTGTTTACCTGCAAATCATCCGGCATGATTACTACACGACCCGAGCCGAGGACAATCGCATCTCGCTGGTGCCGATTACGCCAAACCGGGGTGTTATCCTTGACCGTAATGGAACCGTTCTGGCGCGGAATTACACTGCATTTACTCTCGAAATCACACCCTCGAAAATCGAGAACCTTGATGAAACGATCGACAGTCTGGGTAAGTTAATCGAAATCCTTCCCAAGGACCGGCGGCGTTTCCGCAAACTGCTCGAAGAAAGCAAGTCCTTTGAAAGCCTGCCCATTCGTACGCGACTCTCTGACGAGGAAGTCGCCCGTTTTGCCGCCCATCGCTATCTTTTCCCTGGCATCGAAGTCAAGGCGCGCCTGTTCCGCCAGTATCCGCTTGGATCGGTTGCCGCGCACGCCCTCGGCTATATCAATCGCATCAACAGTACCGATCTGGAAACCATTGAGAAAAACGAGCAGGAGGCCAATTACAAGGGGACCGACCATATCGGAAAGACTGGACTCGAGCAGAAATACGAGTTTCAACTGCATGGCGAAACCGGATATGAGGAAGTCGAGATTGACGCCGGCGGACGGGCCGTTCGCAACCTCTCGCGTACCGCACCGGTTTCCGGCAACAACCTCACTTTGACGCTCGATGCCAGGCTGCAGGAAATTACGGAAAAAGCCTTTGGCGACCGACGCGGCGCGCTGGTCGCCATCGAGCCGTCAACCGGAGGCATTCTCGCCCTGGTTTCCACGCCCTCTTTTGATCCGAATCTTTTTGTCGACGGCATCCGCTCGGAAGACTGGGATCAACTCAACAACTCACCGGATCGGCCGATGATTAACCGGGCGCTGAATGGCGCCTATCCCCCGGGCTCGACGTTCAAACCCTTCATGGCGCTCGCCGCGCTTGAACTGGGCAAGCGTACGCCGGGTCAGGCGATTTCCGATCCCGGGTTTTTTACTTTCGGCGGACACACCTTTCGAGACGACAAGAAGGGCGGGCATGGCCTCGTTGACATGTACAAGTCAATTGTTGTGTCGTGTGACACCTACTACTACATACTGGCCAACGACATGGGGATCGACAACATTTCCCGTTTCATGGGTCAGCTGGGACTCGGCATGAAAACGGGAGTCGATATCGAAGGTGAATCGGAGGGTGTCCTGCCTTCACAGGAATGGAAGAAACGCCGCTTCAAGCGCCCGGAACAGCAGAAATGGTTTGCCGGCGAGACCATCTCGATCGGCATCGGCCAGGGCTATAACGCGTACACTCCGATCCAGCTGGCGCAAGCCATGGCGGCTTTGGCCAACAATGGCGTAATCTTTCGGCCGCACCTCGTCAGGTACATCACCAACAGCAAGACAGGCGAAAAAACCCTGATTGAACGCGAACCTTTGCGCACGCTCCCGTGGAAGCCGCAAAATATAGAATTCATCAAGAAAGCGATGGTTGGCGTCAATAAGGAAGGAACCGGTGCCCGCGCTTTCGCCGGTGCCGAATACGAATCCGGCGGCAAGACCGGGACAGCGCAGGTATTCAGCCTGAAAGGCGCGGAATACAAAGCGAGCAAGCTGAAACAGGAACTGCGTGACCATGCCCTGTTCATCGCCTTTGCACCGGCAGACCAGCCCAGAATTGCCCTTGCCGTCCTGGTCGAGAACGGCGGTTTCGGAGCCCAATCCGCCGCACCGATCGCCCGCATGGTGATCGACTACTACCTGCTGGGCAAGTTGCCCAAGGGGCCGGCCAAGGACGATGAAACGCCGGAAGAGGAGGAATAGAAGGTGCTTCAGCAACTACTGCAGCGTTTCCGCGCCCGTCTGGTCGAGCATATTGACGGACCCTTGCTGGCGATTGCGCTGGTACTGATGGGTTTCGGGCTGGCCACCATCTATAGCGCGACCTATGATGTCAGCAACCGGGCGTTCAGTCAGATGCTCAACATGATGGTCGGTCTCGCCGTGATGTGGGGCGTCGCCCAGCTTCCCCCGCAGAAGTTGATGCGCTTTGCGGTTCCGCTCTATGTCGTGGGTGTCGTTCTGCTGGTGATGGTGTTCCTGGTCGGGGTCAAGGTCAATGGAGCCAGACGCTGGCTGCCGCTCGGTTTCATGCGCATCCAGCCGTCCGAAATTCTCAAGATCGCGATGCCGCTGATGCTGGCCTGGTACTTCCACAAGTACGAAGCGGCCTTGAAATTTCGCCACTACGTCATCGCCGGCCTGCTGCTGATTGTCCCGTTCGGTCTGATTGCCAAGCAGCCCGACCTGGGAACGGCGATTCTGGTTGGTGCTGCGGGCTTCTACGTCATCTTCTTCGCCGGCCTTTCGTGGAAGGCCATTATCGGCATGGTCGCTGTAGCAGCCAGTGCCGCACCTTTTGTATGGACTATGCTGCACGATTACCAGCGCAAGCGCATACTGACCCTGGTCGATCCGACGACCGATCCGCTCGGCTCGGGCTATCACATCATTCAGTCAACGATTGCCATCGGCTCTGGAGGCGGCTTTGGCAAAGGCTGGCTTGAGGGTACGCAAACCCACCTTGAATTCATCCCGGAACGGCATACCGATTTCATCTTTGCCGTTTTCTCGGAAGAACGCGGCTTGCTGGGCAACAGTATTCTTGTTTTTCTCTACCTGATGCTGATCGCTCGTGGCCTGATGATCACGGCCAACGCTTCGACCCTGTTTGCGCGGGTACTGGGTGGCTCGATCACACTCAGCTTTTTTACCTACGCCTTCGTCAACATGGGCATGGTCAGCGGCATTCTGCCGGTGGTTGGAGTTCCACTTCCGTTCATGAGCTATGGCGGAACGGCGTTGGTGACCCTGTTTCTCGGTCTCGGCATTCTGATGAGCATTCATTCGCACCGGATGCTGGTTAAAAAGTAGGGGTGAGGGAGGAATCAGGAGTGAACTGTCGGGCGCCAGGATTATTCATGGTCTTGTCATTGCTGTTGTCGGCCTGCGGCGTGCAGCCGCCGCGCAGCGTCGATGTCCCTGCACCTGTTAGCGAAGCGGCAATACTTCCGCCAACACCGATGCCCGCTCCGGCGCGCAAGCCGATGCTTACACAAAAACGTGGCGGCGCTTATTACAAGGATGACGGGCCGGGTGACGACATTCCGGACAATCTCGACGACATCCCGGACGCCCGTCCACAAACCGAAGCACTGCACCGCTTTGCCAACAAGCCCTACATCGTGCTCGGCAAGGCGTACATTCCGGAAACCAGCATCAAGCCATTCCGGCAGCGCGGAATCGCCAGCTGGTACGGGAAAAAATTTCACGGACAGAAAACCTCGATCGGCGAGCCCTACAACATGTTCTCGATGACCGCCGCCCACCCGACGCTGGCGATCCCCTCGTATGTCAGGGTATCCCGTGTCGGCAGCGGAAAATCCGTTGTCGTGCGCGTCACTGACCGCGGCCCCTTCCACGCCGACCGGATCATCGATCTTTCCTACGCGGCAGCCTACCGCCTCGGCTATGTCGACAACGGAAGCGCACTGGTCGAAATCGAAGCCATTCTGCCCGGCGATGCAACATCACTGACTTACGCTCAGGTCAAACCGCCGGCGATGCTCATTAAAGCCCCGGTCGCCATCGCCGGACCTGACGAGATTGAGGCGCTGGCAGCAAAACTTGCCGAGAACGACACCTCTCTCGCCTTGCCGAGACCTGCTGTTACGGCGCCGCCGGTTGCCCAAGCGGGAGTCTTCCTTCAACTCGGTGCCTTTTCAAATGCGGACAATGCCGAAAGCCTGCGCTCACATCTGTCGCGTGAACTGGACTGGCTGACCGAAGGCATCCAGATCATGGCTGGAGGAGGTCTGTTTCGCGTTCATCTTGGCCCTTATCCCAACCGCATGGAAGCTGATAAGGTGGCTGAAAAGATCCGCTTGGCACTCGGCTATAAACCTGCCTTTGTAACGCGCTAATCTGGTCAAATACTAGGATCTTTAGGAGCCTGCGCTCCTCGAATTTCACTCGTTCCGATTCAATACCTACGACCAAAGTAATAAAGCAATAGCAAAGATTGACCGGGCGAGTGTTATCGAGGATACTTCGCGCGTTGTGTCAAAAGGACACAAACTGGTGCTCGAATGACACAAGCCGGGATTGTGGCGCACGATATTACGCATTCCGCAAAGATCGTTTCCGGCAGAACACCGTAAATGTTTTTTAACTCGGGTAGTTGAGCGCTACCTTTGCCAGAGATGGTGGAGTCGCTTACTCGTGAAGCTTACTGGCCGGTAGCGGTTGTAGGTTGTGCACACCGAAACCGGCATATCGGGAGAAACCGTATGACCTGGATGGACAGTTTTATACAGGCGATAGTGATCATGTGCCTCGGAATGGGCCTGGTTTTTGTGTTCGTTGCTACGCTTGTCCTGCTGATTCAGATATCGGCACGCGTACTTTCAAAGTACATCAAAGAGGAGCCTGCAACGGCTCCGTCAGCAGTCGCACCCCGCGCAAACGAAGGGGCAATTGTGGCCGCCATTGCGGCCGCGATGAATAAATATTCTTCAGACAAGTAGTAAGCCAATTTTTTGGGGATAGTCATGGCAAAAATAAAGATCAGTGAACTCGTTCTGCGCGATGCACACCAGTCCTTGCATGCTACTCGCATGGTCACCAGCGACATGCTGCCAATCGCCAGTCAGCTCGATGCAATCGGCTTCTGGTCACTGGAAACCTGGGGAGGTGCAACCTTTGATTCGTGCATACGTTTCCTCAATGAAGACCCGTGGGAGCGGATCCGCAGCCTGAAGAAGGCCATGCCCAATACCCCGCAGCAAATGCTACTGCGCGGCCAGTCAATTCTTGGCTATCGCCACTACGCTGATGACGTTGTCGAAAAATGTGTCGAACGCATGGCCGTCAATGGCGTCGATGTGTTCCGAGTTTTTGACGCTTTGAATGACCCGCGCAACTTCATGGTCCCGATGAAAGCCGTCAAGAAGGCCGGCAAGCACGCCCAGGCCGCCATCAGTTATACCGTGTCGCCGGTCCATACCATCGAGAACTATGTCAAGCTGGCCAAGGAACTGGCCGCCATGGGCGCCGACTCCATTTGTATCAAGGACATGGCTTCCCTGCTTTCCCCATATACCGCCTACGAACTGGTCAAGGCGCTCAAGAAGGCCGTCGATCAGCCGATTCACATCCATTCGCATTCGACCACCGGCATGTCGGTGGCCACGCTGGTCAAGGCTTCCGAAGCTGGTGCCGAGATGATCGATACGGCGATTTCCTCGATGTCGATGGGCCCTAGCCACTCGCCGACCGAAACATTGGTTGAGATCTTCAAGGGCACCGAGTTCGACACCGGTCTGGACATGGACGCCCTGCTTGGTATAGCCACCTATTTCCGCGATGTCGTGCGTCCGAAGTACGCTCAGTTCGAAAGCTCCTTCTCTGGCGCCGACGCCCGCATCCTCAAGGCCGCCATTCCCGGCGGCATGCTCTCCAATCTCGAAAGCCAGTTGCGTCAGCAGAAAGCCTTCCACCGCCTGGACGAAGTGCTCAAGGAAAATGCCCAGGTGTGCAAGGATTTCGGTTACCCCCCGCTGGTTACCCCGACGTCGCAGATCGTCGGTACGCAAGCCGTGCTCAACGTGCTGATGGGCCGCTACAAGAACCTGACCGCCGAATCGATGAATCTTCTCGCTGGTAATTACGGCAAAACCCCGGGTACGCCCGATCCGGAACTGGTCAAGGTCGCACTCAAGGGTCTGAGCATGGATAAGGCCGTTACCGAACGTCCGGCTGATCTGCTGACCAACGAACTGCCTAAGATCGAGGAAGAACTCAAGCAGAAGCTTGGCACCGCCACGGTCAACATCGACGATGTGATGACTTACGCCATGTTCCCGCAGGTTGCGCTCAAGTTCTTCGAAACCCGCGCCAAGGGCCCGGTAGTTTTCACTGCGCCAAGCGAAGCCGCCACTGCTGCCGCAGCACCTGCTGCCGCAGCCAAGGCAGCAAGCGGCCCGGCCAGCTATGTCATCAACGTCGATGACAAGGACTACAAGGTCGTCGTCGGCGACAACGGCGTCAAGGTTGATGGCAAGGACTACAAGGTCGCCATCAAGGCTGAGGGTGCCGCTCCGGCCACGTCAGTTACCCCGGTCGCTGCTCCTGCCGGAGTCGAAACAACGGTTGAATCTCCAGTGGCCGGCGTCGTTCTGAAATTCCTCCGTGCCAACGGCGATCATGTTGATGCCAATGAGTCAGTTCTCATCATGGAATCGATGAAGATGGAACTCGAGATAAAGTCGAAAGTGGCTGGCGTGATTACCTACGTCGTGGATAACAACGCGCATGTGGCTGCTGAACAAACGCTTGCCGTCGTGCGCTGAGGAAGAAAAATGATGAAGAAAATCTTTCTTACCATGGCCCTCGGGCTGATCTTTGTCGGAGGCCTGGGGGTCGTCAGCTCACTGGCGGAAACCAAGCCCCAGACTCAGCAGGTCGTCGCCCAGGCGCAAGTGCAGGCTCCCGTTCAGGCGGTGGCCGTGAAGGCTCCAGATTCTGCAAAGCAGGCGGATCGCGAGATCTCGATCAGCAAAGGTATAGTCAGCATTGCTCAAGGTACTGGCATCGCCAGCTTCCTGACCAAGGACGGCTGGAAATCGCTGTTCATGATCATCATCGGCTTCGGTCTGCTCTATCTCGGGGTAGTCAGGAATTTCGAACCGATGCTGCTGGTCCCGATTGGCTTCGGAACCATCCTGGTCAATGTGGCGGGTGCAAACATGGGCGATCCGCCGCATGGCCTGCTTTACCTGATCTTCAAGAACGGAATCGAGAATGAGCTATTGCCGCTGATCGTGTTTATCGGCATCGGCGCGCTGTCCGACTTCGGCCCTCTTCTGGCCAACCCGCGCATGGCCATTCTCGGTGCAGCGGCGCAATTCGGCGTGTTTGGCACCCTGATTGGCGTGATGCTGCTTAACCTTATTCCGGGGTTTGACTACAGCCTGATGGAAGCCTGCGCCATTGCCATTATTGGTGGTGCCGACGGACCGACCTCGATCTACGTCTCATCGCTCTTTGCGCCCCATCTGATGGGATCGATTGCGGTATCAGCGTACTCGTACATGGCACTGGTGCCGCTCATCCAGCCGCCGATCATGCGCTTCCTGACAACCAAGGAAGAGCGCCTGATCAAGATGCACCAGGTGCGTCCGGTGCATCAGATGGAGAAGGTGCTCTTTCCGCTGTTCGTCACGGCGCTGTGCATCCTGATCCTGCCGTCGGCCTTGCCGCTCATGGGCAGCTTCGCTTTTGGCAACTTCGTCAAGGAGTCGGGTTGCCTTGATCGTCTGGCCAAGTCGATGCAGAACGAGTTGATGAACATCGCCACGATCTTCCTCGGTCTGGGTGTCGGCATGCAGATGTCGGCCGACAAGTTCATGAACCTGCAGACACTGGGCATCCTCTTCCTCGGCATGGTCGCCTTCTCGCTCGGCACGGCGGGCGGCGTTCTCTTTGCCAAACTGATGAACGTCATCTGGCCGAAGAATCCGATCAATCCGCTGATCGGTTCGGCCGGAGTTTCGGCCTTTCCGATGGCCGCACGCGTATCCAACAAGCTGGGGCTGGAAGCCGATCCGCACAACTTCCTGCTGATGCATGCACTGGGGGCCAACGTTGCCGGCCAGATCGGGTCGGTCGTTGCCGCCGGTGTCATTCTGGCTATCTTCGGATACTAGATTCCGTCGCACCAATACAAAGCGGGTGGCCCGTGGCCACCCGCTTTGTATTACAAACAAGTACTCCGGTGAAGATTGCCGCTTTTTTACGCTAGCCAAGAAGATATTGCTGGGCAACCCAGGCCTGACCAAGCGACAGTCCTCCATCGTTGGGCGGCATGCGCCGCGCTTCAATCAGATGCAGACCATGATCACCGAGCCGGGTGCGCAGGCCACGTGCCAGAACTTGATTCTGCAGGCAGCCGCCGGCGGCGGCGACCGTGGCGCCTTGCGCAGCGGCTGAGCGCAGCCAGTCCGTCAATGCCGCGCACAGTGTGGCATGAAACAAGGCGGCGCCGCGTTCTGCGTTCTTCTCGTCGGCAAGCAGCGAAAAGAGCGGCAGCAGATCAAGCTGCCCATCCTTGATTCTCCAGCCCTCCGGCAGAGGATCCGTTTCGCCAAAGTGATCGGCCATCCCCTCCAGTTGCAATCCGGCCTGACCAGTGAAAACCGTCACCCGATTGATGCCCAGAATGGCGGCGGCGGCATCGAACAAACGCCCCATGCTTGACGATTCCTGACAGCCGCTCCCGGAGGCCAGTTGCTGCGCAACCAGAGAGGCCTTGGGCTGATCGGCGAAACGGCTTTCAATCTCATTCCCGCGCCCGAGGGTGTGAAGGATGGCTGCGGCGAGACGCCAAGGAGTCCGGGACTCGTTCTTGTCGCCAACGAGCTTGAACGGCGCGATATGGCCAAGTCTCTCGAAATGAGCACCGTCCACGCGCAGCAATTCGCCGCCCCAGATCGTACCGTCCGTTCCTGTTTCTCCGCCATCGAGCGCCAGCGAAACAACCGCTCCGGTCACGTGATGCTCGGCGAGAACGGCCGCAATATGCGCATGGTGGTGCTGCACACCGAGCTTGGGTATGCCCCGCTGGACAGCGAAGTCAGCCGCATATCGCGTCGCATGGGTGTCGCCGTAGAGGTCATGGGCAATCAGTGCCGGCCCGGTATCGAGCATCTTGAGCAGGTGGGCGATCGTTTCCTCAAAGAAGGCACCGGTGGCGGCATTCGAAAGATCGCCGATATGCTGCGAAACGAAGGCTTCGTTGCCGCGCGTGAAGCAAACGGTGTTATTGACCGGTCCGCCGACGGCAAGAATCGGTGGCCCGGCATTCAATAGCTTCACGGCTCGCGGAGCGTAACCACGGGCACGGCGGATCAGTTGCAGTCCGCCAAGACCGGAAAAGGCAATGCTGTCGTCGCAGCGGGTAACGATATCGCGATTGTGCAAGAGAAAACTGTCGGCCATCCCGGCCAGCCTGAGCAAGGCTTCATCGTTGTCGATGGCCGGCGGTTCACGGCTCGGGTTGGCACTGCTGAACAGCAACGCGAAATTCTGCGCCTTGTCGAGCCAGCCCGTCCCCGACGGCCGTCCCGCCGCTTCATGGAAAAGCAGGTAATAGATCGGGGAAAAGGGTAGCATGACGCCCAGCCACGGGAGCTCTGGTGCCACGCCGGGCAGTGCGGCATCACAGCTCCGGCGTTTTTTCAGCAGGATGATCGGCCGTTCCGGCAGATTGAGCAGACCGGGCTCGCCTACACTGACCTGGACATAGGTTGTTGACGACAGCGCATTGGCGAACATGACCGGGAATGGTTTCAGATGACGCCGCTTGCGCTCCCGCATCAGGGCGACTGCTGCCGGATTGTGCGCATCGCAGACCAGATGGAAGCCACCTTGCCCCTTGATGGCGACGGTCTTTCCTTCCATGAGCAGAGCGTAGGCATTGGCAATGGCGTCACCGGCGATCGTCTCGCCCTTTGCGTCGAGAAGTGAAAGTTGCGGCCCGCACTTCGGGCAGCAGTTGCCTTCGGCATGCAAGCGCCGGTCTTCTGGTCGCCGGTATTCCGACTGGCACTTGTTGCACATGGCAAAGGATTTGAGGCTGGTCCGTTCCCGGTCAAAGGGCAGTCCGTGGCAGATCGTATAGCGCGGACCGCAATGGCCGCAGCTGGTAAATGCATAGCGCCAGCGGCGTCCGTCCGGGTCGAACAGGTCGCTCAGGCATTCGCGGCAAATGGCCGTATCCTGCCCGATCATTGTTGCCGCTCGCCCGCCGCGGCTGTCGAGAATGAAAAAGTCCCTGGAGACAGAGATGGAATCGGTATAGCGTGAGGTAATTGCATCGACTCTGGCCAGAGGCGGTGCTTCATTGCGCAGGCGTTGAATCAGCAGTTCCACGTTCCCGGACGTGCCGCAGGCCTCGATTTCCACGCCCCGGGCATCATTGCGCACCCAGCCCGTCAGCTTGAGTTCATTGGCCAGACGCAAGACGAGAGGGCGGAAACCAACGCCCTGAACCACGCCGTTTAGCCTGATGCGCTGGCAAATCATGGGGGAATCGTCTGGGACTTGCACGCCGGTATAAGTCCATTCTCGTATTACAGCAAAAGGGGCCTGATTCAGTCAGGAATCTCCCATGCTGGCTGTCCGCAAAGAAGCATGCTGAATTTGCTGCGCATTCTATATCATCGCGAAGCATTGGTGCATGCGCATTATTACGGAATGTGAAGGACGAGTGTACCGTAAGGATGAACAAAATCACCAGGCTGTTTGATCTTGGTATGTGGATAGACTGCGGCACCTGACAGAAAAGGTCTCAACAACGTTGATCACGTGCGAATCCGGAGTCGGCAAAGAACGGATTTCCAGAATGCCATATCAATTGAGGAAAGAATCATCGGTTAGTTGACGTCAATTGTGCTACTCATGCCTACTCTGAGTATTGACACATAATATGAACCGGTTCAGCATAAAGAGATAATTTGTGCTTGAGTTAACGTTATCCAATATCGTTCTGGATGACGCCTTAAAAAATAATGGAATGGGGATTCTGTGAACTATCCAATCAATTACAGAAGCAGAGATTTTCTACTCAGGCAGATCAGCAATACCCTGGCATTTTATGACCCCAGGGTTGTTGATGAATCCGGTGGCTTTTACCAGTGCTACATGAACAACGGAGACCTGTTCAATCCGCGTTTGAAAACGCTGGTGGCCTCGTGCCGGTTTGTCTTCAACTATGCGAAGGCCTATAAACAATACGGCAAGACAGAATACAGAGACAGGGTAGAGCACGGGTTGAATTATCTGCGCACTGTCCACAGGAATCCGGAAACCGGTGGTTATGCCTGGCGAATCAATGACGGTGAAGTCGTTGATGACACGAACCATTGCTATGGATTGGCCTTCGTCATGCTCGCTTGTGCGTGCGCTCTTGAAATCGGAGTGGTGCAGGCTCGCGAGTGGATTTATGAAACGCATGAGCTGATGGAAAAGCGCTTCTGGATCAGCGAATACGAGTTGTATGCCTGCGAAGCAGACGCTGAATGGAATTTGAGTGCGTACCGTGGCCAGAATGACAACATGCACGCCTGCGAAGCGATGATCGCCGCTTACGAAGCCACTCGGGATATGCTTTTTCTCGACCGCGCCTGTGTTCTGGCGAAGCATATGACACTCAGACAATCACAGGATACTGAGGGCCAGATCCTTGAGCACTACAAGCTCGACTGGACTCCCGATCAGGACTACAGCCGGGACAGCAAAATCAACCACATGCGGCCATGGGGCGTGCAGACCGGGCACCAGACCGAATGGGCAAAACTGTTGCTCATCCTTGACCGGCACCTGCCGGAAGAGTGGCGTCTGGGCCGGGCAAGAGAATTATTCGACAGGGCGATGCAGTACGGGTGGGATCAAGACTTTGGCGGCCTGATACATAACTATGATCTTCAGGGAAAGCCCAATGATTTTGACAAGTATTTCTGGGTTCAGGCCGAAAGCATTGCCGCTGCCGCCTTGCTGGCGGACAGAACCGGAGATGAGTCCTACTGGGACTGGTACGACAGGATATGGGATTACAGCTTTTATTACTTTGTCGACCACGTCTATGGTGCATGGTATCGGATTCTGACACGGGAAAACATTCGCTACGACGACCGGAAAACCTATAACAACAAGGCGGACTACCACACCATGGGTGCCTGTTATGAAGTGCTTAATGTGACAACAGTAAAATAATGGCATTGAAGTTTGGGCATTGACATGAAAGTTGAACCGGTTCAACATAAACTAAAGTCAGTAGCACTCAATGCTCTTTTTTTCCGCCAACATGTTTTTCCTGACTCCTCAGCATGAAGCATTTCCAATAGTGTTATAGGATCAATCCGCCATGAACAAAGTGCTTTCCGCCGATCAGGCCGCACAACTCGTACACGATGATGACGTCGTCACCATCAGCTCTTCAAGCGGACTCTGCTGCCCCGAGAAAGTACTGGCCGCACTGGGCAAGCGCTTTGCCAGTGAAGGTCATCCGCGCGGCCTGACCGCCCTTCTTCCTATCGCTGCAGGCGACATGTACGGAATCCGCGGCATCGATCATCTCGCCCGTCCGGGAATGCTGAAGACAATTCTGGGCGGTTCCTACCCCAGCGGACCATCGTCCTTGCCAATGCCCGAAATCTGGCGCCAGATCGTTGACGATGAACTTGCTGCATACAACCTGCCCAGCGGCATTCTGTTCGACATGCTGCGCGATGCCGCAGCGAAACGTCCTGGAGTACTGACCAAGGTCGGACTCGATACTTTCGTCGATCCGGCGCGCCAGGGGGGGGCGATGAATGCACGCGCCACAGCCGTTCCAGTGGTCAAAAAAGTTAATTTTGCCGACGATGAATGGCTGTTCTTCCCGGCGATAGCGCCGCGTGTGGCCATTCTGCGTGCCACGACAGCGGATGAGCGCGGCAATCTCTCCTATGAGCACGAAGGGGCCTTCCTCGGCGCCATGGTTCTGGCCCTGGCCGCTCGAAACAGTGGTGGAATCGTCATTGCACAGGTCAAGCGTGTCGTTCGATCCGGCTCACTCAAACCGCAACAGGTGCATGTCCCCGGGACTCTGGTCGATCACATCGTCATTGACCCCGAGCAAATGCAGGCTACGCAGATACCTTATGACCCGGCGATCAGTGGTGAAATCGCCCGGCCCGACAGCAGCTTTGAACTGCAGGAGTGGGGACCGGAAAAGGTGATTGCCCGTCGGGCCGCGCAGGAACTCACCACGGGCTCAGCCGTCAACCTCGGTTTCGGAATATCGGCCAACGTACCGCGTGTACTGCTTGAAGAGGGATTGCATGGTGAAGTGACCTGGGTTATTGAACAGGGCGCGGTCGGAGGCATGCCGCTGCTGGGATTTGCCTTCGGCTGTGCGGCCAACGCCGAAGCCATTATCCCGTCACCCAATCAGTTTACTTATTTTCAGGGGGGCGGTATCGATGCCGGTATGCTGTCTTTCCTGCAGATCGACCGCAACGGCAATGTCAACGTTTCCAAGCTCGGCGCAAAACCCTATCTTACCGCGGGCTGTGGCGGCTTCATCGACATCACCGCACATGCCAAGCACATTATTTTTTCCGGTTTCTTCACTGCAGGTGCCAAACTCGAAGTTGGTGATGGCATGCTGAAGATCGTACAGGAGGGACGGAGCAAAAAACTGGTTGATGCCGTCGAACAGGTCACCTTCAGTGGCACGATGGCGCGCCGGCGCGGACAGAAAATTACCTACGTTACCGAACGCTGCGTCATCGACCTGCTTGCCGACGGTTTGACGGTACGGGAAATCGCGCCCGGTGTTGATCTGCAGCGAGACATCCTTGAGCAGGCCGCCTTTGAGCTGAAAGTCGCTCCGCAACTCAAGCTCATGGACGCCGCGCTGTTCCGTAACGCACCGATGAATCTGAAACTCAGGGAAACCGTTCATGCCTGACTTCACAACAAGCCTGATCAAGCTGCAGATCGACGGAGCCGTCGCGACCGTCATCCTGGATCGTGCGGAAAAGCTCAATTCGCTGACGCCGGAAATGATCGAGACGCTCGCCGACATCGCTACCCGGATTGACGCTGACGCAGAGATCCGTTGCGTCATCCTGACCTCTGCCGGTGACAAGGCGTTTTGCGTTGGTGCCGACATCAATACCTGGGCGGTGCTGGAACCGCTTGACATGTGGCGGCGCTGGGTCAGGCGCGGACATCAGGTATTCGACCAATGGGCGCGACTACGCGTGCCCGTGATCGCCGCGATCAACGGACACGCGCTCGGTGGCGGGCTGGAACTGGCTGCGGTGGCCGACATTCGCATCGCGGCTTCATCGGCAAGCTTCGGTATGCCGGAAGCGACGATTGCAACCTGTCCGGGCTGGTCGGGAACGCAGCGGTTGACCGGTCTTATCGGTGCCAGCAGGGTGAAGTATCTGGCCCTGACCGGCATGCGCATTGACGCGATGGAAGCATGGCGCATCGGATTCCTGCACGAATGCCTTCAGGACAAGGATTTGCTTGAGCGCGCTAGGGAACTCGCGGCCGGCATTTGCAAACTGGCGCCGGTTTCAGTTCAGCTCACCAAGCAGGTTATCGATGCCGGTCAGGGTGAAGGCATGGCCGCCACCCTGGAAGCAATGGCAGGAGCGCTGGCGGCAAGCACCGAAGATGCGCGCGAAGGCATTGCCAGCTTCCGTGAGAAACGCCAGCCCAGTTACCAGGGAAAATAAGCAAGCCCCCCTGAATCAGAGGTCTTGGTCTGAGCACTTGTAAATAATTGGCTCGGCTCCTGTTTGTTAGCTTTCCAGCAGTTTGCGTGCAATGATCACCCGCTGGATTTGATTGGTTCCCTCATAGATCTGGGTGATCTTGGCATCACGGAACAGTCGCTCGACTTCATATCCCCGTATATATCCGCTACCGCCAAAGATCTGGATGGCATTCGACGTATTGGCGACGGCAGCGTCTGAGGCAAAACACTTGGCCATTGAAGAGGCAGCGGCGGCGTCAACTTCTGCGTCAAGCTTCATGGCGGCTGATCGCACCAGCAGGCGAGCGGCTTCCGCGTCCTTGGCCATGTCCGCCAGCATGAACTGAATGGCCTGGAATTCGGCAATCGCGTGACCGAACTGCTGACGCAGTTTGGCCTGTTCGATCGAGGCTTCCAGAGCGGCCTGAATGATTCCTACGGCAAGCGCGCCAATGCCTACACGGCCTTTTTCGAGTACGCTCATCATCATGTGGAAGCCGCGTCCCTCGACGCCAAGAAGCGCATCGGCCGGCAGGCTGACGTCGTTGAAAGCGAGCTCGCCGACTTGCGACGAGCGCTGGCCGAGCTTGTGCTCCTTGGGCCCGCGCGTGACACCCGTGGCATGGCAGTCGACGATGAAAATGCTCATGCCACGCTTGCCGGCTTCGGGATTGGTTCGCGCCAGAACGAAGGCCACATCGGCAACAGGGGCGTTGTGAATCCACAGCTTGCTTCCATTCAGAACCCATCCGCTGCCACTGCGTGCTGCGGTGGTCTTGATTCCGGAAACATCAGATCCTGCGCCCGCTTCAGTGATGCAATAAGCGCCACGCTTTTCGGCGCGAATCAATGGTCCTATCCATTCCGATTTCTGCATTTCCGTACCGTACTTGCAAAGCATTGTGCCAAACAACTCGACCAGACCGCATTGATCGGCGACGGACGCATAGCCACGGCTGAGTTCCTCCATGACGATGCTGTAGGCCAGGCAGTCGAGTCCTGCGCCACCGTAGGAATCGGGAACCGTTATACCGAACAGTCCGTTTTGCGCCATCTCCTGGTAAATCTCTCCGGCGAATGCCTCTTCCCGATCCAGGCGCTCGGCTTCGGGGCGGATGACCTGATTGGCGAAGCGTCTTGTCATATCGGCAACTTGCTGATGTTCAGTGGATAAAAACATGATGACTCCTTGTAAAAGGGACTCCTGGACCCAGGAGACCTATGGGCTGTGTGACGGCGTACGCAATAATTTGATCCATACAGATGCCAACGAAAAAGTTTCTCTTCCCGGGCATGACAATTCCGTCCGATTCAACTGCCCGCCTTCTCCCAGCTTTCGTTTGCCGAACTGCGGTGAAACGCTGCGACAGGCACCAGCCCGTGGGTCACCGCAGCGAGGTCCCCCCGCTACACTCCCTGTCAACGGCAAGGCGCGGTAGCCGATACGTCAACTTGATCAGACATTGACCTCTTGATGCTTGTCTCCGGAAAGCAGCAGGGCATCAATCAAGCGCTGAACTTTGAGCGCCGATCGACCTGAGTTCATCGCTTCTCTGTGTTCGTCAATCGCGGTCAGGAATTCTTCGATGAGCGCGCGATGGGGTTCATGCGAAAATGCCATCGGATCGGTGCCGGATCCGCCTGTGTTACTTCCTTCACATCTGATTTCTCTACCGTCCTTCAATTGAACGATCAGACGCTCGCCTTCAAGCACCGCTGAACCCAGGGTGCCGGCAATATCGATCCGTTCCGGGAATCCGGGATAGGCGAGATTGGTTGCATCGATGACACCGGATGCTCCATTGGGCCAGCGAACTGCAGCGACCACACGATCTTCACTATCGATCTTGCGCAGGCCGCTGTTATCAGCCATCGCCATTACAGCCTTTGGTGTTCCGATCAGATGCAGCATCAGGTCAAGCGTGTGAATGGCCTGAGTCAGCAAGACTCCGCCTCCGTCACGATTTTTCATGCCGCGCCCTGGCTGCGCAAAGTACTCCTGCGAACGCCACCATCTAATAAATGCGGATGCCGACAGTATTTCACCCAGAGTCCCCTGTTGCAGCAGGGCGCTGAGTTCCAGAGAAGCCGGTCGGAAACGATGCTGGAAAACCACGCCGAAGGCAATTCCCGCTCCCTCGCAGCAATCGACCAGTCCGACAGCACGCTCCACATTGACGTCGAGAGGCTTTTCCAGCAATACGTGTTTTCCCGCTGCAGCAGACCGGCGAACCAGTTCATCGTGGGTCCATGGCGGGGTCAGAATAATCACCGTATCGATTGAGTCGTTGGCAAAGATGGTATCCAGAGAGTCAAGCACCGGGAATGGGTAACTGGCGGCGAACTGCTGTCGGCGCTGTGCAGAGGGCGCATAGGCGGCGGCGACCTCGACACGGTCACGCAGGTCGAGCAGACTGGCGGCATGCGGCTTGACGGCCATGCCCAAGCCAATTAACGCCACTCGGTGTTTTTTCATAAATTACTCCAGGAAATCAATCTGTCAGTTTATTGACGGCATTCGCGTAAAAGATTTAATGAACGAGAGAGCGTTGATTGAGTGCAATTTCCCCTGCCCTAATAAACCGGAGCGCCCTTGAGCAGGGACGGTACCCACAGGGAGAACCAGGGGAAGTAGGTGACCACGGCCATCACGGCAAAGAGCGCGCCGTAGAAGGGCAGAATGCTCTTCATCACCTGTTCGATCGAAATCCCTCCGATGGCACAGCCGACGAACTGGGTCGTTCCGACCGGCGGCGTATTCAGACCCAGCGCACAGTTGAGCAGCATGACCATGCCGAACTGCACCGGACCCATGCCCATCTGGATGGCCAGCGGCAGGAAGAGCGGCGTACAGATCAGGATGGTCGCCGCCATGTCCATGAAGGTGCCGAGCAGAAACAGGATGATGTTGATCAGAAAGAACATGATGTACGGATTGCTGGTCGCCGACAGCATCAGTTGGGCCGTCTTGTCCGGAATCTCCAGAATGGCCATGATGTACTGGAACATGGTCGACACGCCGATCAGCAGCAGCACCACGCCGGTCGTCTTGGCGGCCTTGGCGGCGGCCTTCATT